>NZ_JBFRFR010000009.1:0-130625 GCF_052114925.1 Bradyrhizobium sp. 2TAF36
CCCTCGTCGTCTACCCAATCCTCCAGACATTCCGGCAAGAGCGTCAGCTGGGATCTGTCCGCGCCTTCAACGAAGCGTCCCATCCACATCCCCCATCAGGAAACGGAGGAATCGTAACCGACTCGTGGCTTTTCACACAGCCAGGGTCAAAAACGGCGCTTGGGAAGTCGGCCGGTCACTTCCGGTCCGCCCCGATAAGCGGACCACTTCGCAGTTCGCTTGCAGTTCGCATTGGGGCCATCAGGAGAAGTAAGCCGTCCTCACTCGATCACTTCGTCGGTGCGGGCGAGGAGCCCTGGCGGTACAGCCACGTCGAGAGCCTTTGCCGTTTTGAGGTTGACTGCCAACCCCGTCCCGATGCACCCAACGACTTCTTTATCCAGCCCGCCGCCATCCCAATGAGGCGTGGCACGTCGCCCAACAGTCGAAGAGCGCCTGCCCTTCGGCGAGACTTGGTAGAACGAAATACGCTGGCGATACGCGAACGCAACACGACCGTCCGCGAGCTTGTTGTCACCGTCCATCGTAAACGGGTGGACGCTTTTGTGCCTCGGCATCACGGCCTTCCTGGAAATCCCTGGTCGTGAGCAGCGCACTATATTGGTCGCCGAGCTTAGCGAGCGCCGTCTGAGAGTCTTCGAGCGCCATATGGGAGGAGGCCAGGGACGTCTTAATCCCGAGAGGGCCGCATGCGGCGATCTTGTTGGCGATCTCGACAGCCTTCGCGAGAGCCGCATCTCGGTTTGGGGCCACTTCCTGAACCGTTCCCATCCGGAGGGCTTCCTTCGCACCCCAATGATCGCCTGTTAGAATGAACCGCATGGCATTTCCCCATCCGGCTTCTCTGGGGAAACGAACCGTTGCACCGCCTCCGGGAAAACGGCCGTGCGTATTCTCATCCTGACCGAACTCCGTGTCTTCCGACGCTACGCGTATGTCCGCTACAAGGAAAAGCTCGTGCGCCATATTCCAGGTGTCGCCATGCACCGCGACAACCAGAGGCTTCGTGAGCGCTGGCCCGGTCCGCCCCAGAGGGTCGATGAAGCCGGGCCCATCCATCATCTTTTTTCCCGACTGAGCGAATGCCTTGTAGGCATCGACATCGACACCTCTGGAGAAGCGGTCGCCATAGCCGAACAGAACCGCCGCACGGAGCGAGGGGTCCCGATCATACTCGTAGTATGCTCTCGCCACGCTTTCTGTCGCATCCGGATCCAGCCGGTTGTCGATGTAAGGCCGATTGATGCCAATCAGTACAATTTGGCCTCTGCGCTCGATGGTGATCTTCGTCTGCTGATCGTACGGGATGTCCGCCATAAGCCTGGACTGCGCAGCCTCGTCGGTTTGTGATGTCATCGACTTGTCTCCCGATTTCTGGGCCTGCAACGCAACCGTCCCGAAAAGAACGGCCACTACTCACCGCTATCGGTGCTGAAAGCTGTGGTGTTGAGCAACGCCAGGCATTGCCCCATAAGCCCTGTTGGCCCCATACCAGGGAGCCGCGCCGCCAGGGAGTTCGAGGCCCATTCTGCCTGCTGGCGTTAACTCGCAGTCGTTCAATATATCCCTATTGGGATATTGCGCCTGAAACGAAGCTGGATTTTGAGTCGCCCACGTCGGGCACTGGGCACTTGCAGAGGTTATCGCGCCAATCGACATCATCGCTGCAATAATGGAAGTCCTGAATCCAATCATAATCGTACTCCGAACGGTTGTTGTTTTCGTGCGGAGCGTTCGCGCTGGCTAGAATCGGCTGCTCTGTTGAAAGCGTTTCCTGCGAATTTTTTTGACAAGGATTAGCTAGGTATGCGCTTGGGAAAAGACACGCAGTGGAAAATCACAGCTGCGCGAACGGCAAATCGGCACGCTCACCATTGCGTGAGCCGCCCCCACATCCACGGATGTCTGACGTCGGGATTGCGGTCCTAGATCATGCGCCGAGGCTGTTGAAAGGAGCCGCCAAAAACCTCCTCCTTTCGCGTTCGGTAGATGGTGACGACCTCCCGGCACGCTTTGACATTCAACCGGTGGAAATCGATCTTCAATTGATCCAGCTCGCCAACGGTTATCCGGTAGTTGGCCGCGCCCAGGAACAGCAGCGCCATTGTGGTGGGCCATGAGAAATCGAGAGACTTGGCCAGGATCAACACCGGCTCGCGATCCTTCTCGATCAATGCCCGTTCCGCGACGTCTATTGGAAGCCCACAGAGCAACGACAGGGCAACGGTGGTCTCGTTGAACTTGAGAGAGTGAGCAAGCTCGAAGACCTTGTCTTCCGTCAATTCGCCTCTCTCGTGCAGTTTTGCCACCGTGCGTTTCGCCGTGAAGTAATCCTTCGACGCCGGGCCAAACCTGGCGTGAATGGCGCCGGTGACATCGACGACGACGCGATGGACCTGATTTTCGATATCCGGACGCTCCCTCTTCAGCTTTTGCCGCACCTCTTCAGAGGCTTTGGCGATCAACTGGTGGAAGAGATGTCGAGGAATATCCTTTCGAAGTCCTACCGATTCAGCGAGGATCGAATCCCCTTCCGACCGCCGCACCAGGTGCAGAAATCCGGATTTGGAGAGGTTCGCCCCGGCATTTGAAGCGACCGAGGTTACGACCTCGGGAGATCCGCGCACCACCAGGACATCGGTGACCGTTTCCGGGACCGTTTGCCGCTTGGAGATTGCAAGCAAATGTTGCTGGCTCTTGTTCTTGGCACACGCAATCAATGTCTCGGTGTCGAGGCGCTCCGACTGACTGAGAACCGGCCATGCGACATCGATGCAGTCGTCGCTTGCCATCTGCCGGGTCAACGCATAGGGCGCGTTTGAGCTGCATGCGAGCTTTCCCGCGAGCTTCGCCCGCGCGCTCGTTTCAATCTCTTGCGCGAGACGACCGATGACCTCACCGAACGTCCAGATCTGCTCCTCGGAATAAGTGCCGGCGATCAGGATGTCCGCCGCATGCCAGAGCGCCCGCAGACAACTCTCGGGATTTCCTCTCGCAACTGCTTCGTCCAACTCGGCCAAGAATGACGTGATAGCAGCCATTGATGCGCTCGCGGTTTGAAAATAATCGAACGACAAAAGCGGATTTCAAACGAATGGGCGATGACACCACTCCAGACCTGAACACGCCGTAAAATCATTCCCGCCGCCTCGGATCGGGCATAAGATTCGCCTAATCAGATCGATCGAATTTTAGGTAGTGCCTGACTTGGAGGAAGCGGACGCCGTCAACACCCGCCCAACGTAGCTGCACCCGCGAGGTCACGCGTTTTGACCAGCAGCAGCCTCCGGCAAGCGAAGGATACCTCGGCTGGGGCAGCAGCACCGCCCACCGAATGGTTCGGCTCACGCTTAAGGGATTACGGCGACAGTGCTACTGCGCGCCGTACTCGAATGGCTGAAATTGTAACTGGAGGCGCGACCGACGTAACTACAATACCAGCAACAGTCCCGAAACCAGCAAGATGCTGAGGATAATTCGCCGGAACAGCGCGTCATCGACGCAGCGAAAGACAAAAATCCCGAGCGCCGTTCCTGCAACGAGCGCCGGGATGCCGACGGCGAAGTCAACCAGGACCTTTGTCGACAGATCTCCTCGGATCAGCATGAGAACAAGTGCGAATATCTGCATGGCGGCGATGAAGGGTTGAACCATTCCGCGCTGTTCGGTTTTCGGCACGCCGTGGATGTCACACCATATGGTCGGTATTGCACCCGGCATTGCCGTCAACCCGCCGACAAAGCCTCCGCCGAAGCCGATCAATGCATTACGTCCCGCATTCATCTGCAGGCGATGAGAAAGCGCCGGCCGGAACAACGTGTAGGCCGCGTAGCAGGCGACGGCGAGACCAAAGCTCTCCCTGAAGATCCGGGCGTCTGCAGCTTGCAGCAACCACACGGCGATCGGAACGCCAAGCAATCCGCCGACGACCAGTCCCGAGCTCTGCTTCCAGCGGATGCTTTTTCTCAAGGCCCAAAGACCCGCGGCTTGCACGGTGATGCTGCAGGCCATCATCAGCGGGACCGCCTCCCGTGGCGGGAGAACGTGAAGGAGAATCGCGCCGGCCACCGCCGAAAAGGCAAAGCCCGCGAGGCCCGAGACGAAAGCGCCGCAAAACACGGCGATGCTGAGCAGGCAAAACGACGCCATGTCGCCCATGAGCTAACCCTTCGTGTCTGTCAAATCCTGGAATAGCGAGCTGGCGATCAGTCCCCGGACGACAGTCCGGGCGGCTCGGGCGGTGCCCCAGCATCGCTCTGGCGGGTCGACGTCAACATCGTGGCTGCAAGAATGTGAAAAATGACAACGCCGATGGCGATCGTTGCGAGCAGCGTATTCTCGCCCGGCGCCGAAATCCGAAGCTTGCGTTCGGACGGCTTTTCACTGACCGGCATTGTCTCGCCCTCCAACATCTGACCGAGAGGCAAACTGGGGCCACGCATTGTCGATCAGGTGGTAGTTCTGCCGAAGGGTGCGCTCTGCCTGCAGCCGTCGCGCATGGTGGAGCGCTTGAAGGAGGCGCCCAAACCAGCCTTCCTTTCGGGAAGACCCCGTGGAGGCGACAAACGAACTCGCTGAAATTGACGCATCGCCTCTGGGTGAAGCTCTGCCGTTAAACAATGGTACGGAGGATGCCACGAGCGACTGAAACATCTTGTGAAGCAACAACCCATAGAACACGCGGGTGAGACGCCGTGCCTTATCTTCCAAGCGCATGACACGAACACCTTGTGTGAGTGACCGGATACGGCTGGAAGTATCGAGCGGGACGCGGGGCCACGCTTTAAGGCGAGCTTAATTTGTTCTTATCGTTTCCTTGATTCTGAAGGGTGTGCTTGCTTTCGGGCCCGCGTACCGGTTGAATATCCGCCTTGCGCACACCTCCGAAGGCATTGTTTTGCTGTACCTATTTGACGAGTTTGTCCTCGACACCGACCGGCGGGAATTGCGCCGTGACGGACGTACGATCCCGTTGCAGCCCCAGGTTTTTGACGTCCTCGAATATCTGATCCGCCACCGCGCCCGGGTGGTGACCAAGGACGATCTGATCAGTGCAATCTGGGGCGGGCGCATCGTCTCGGAGTCGGCGCTCACCACCCGCATCAACGCAGCCCGTACCGGAATAGGCGATTCCGGCGAGGCGCAGCGGCTGATCAAGACTTTGCCGCGCAAAGGCGTCCGCTTTATCGGCACGGTGCGGGAAGCGGCCAGGGAGGTCGAGAACGCGGTCGTACCTCTGAAAACCGAAATCTCCACCCCGGTGGTCGGCCGGACCCCCTCCTTCGAGACGATCGACCAGATGACGCGGCACGTCCTGTCCGGCAAACGGCAGATGGCTTTTGTCACCGGAGAAGCCGGGATCGGCAAGACGGCCTTCATCGCCAAGGCGCTCGAGCAGCTGACGGAACAGGGCTTCGATCAGCTCTATGGGCGCTGCACCGAACGGTTCGGAACCGACGAAGTCTTTCTTCCACTCATCGATGCGCTGGTGAGCCGCTATCGCGCAAACGGCCCGGAACTGATTTCGGCAGTTCGCGCCCACGCACCCACCTGGATCCTGCAATTGCCAGGCGTCATCGACGCATCGGAACGCGCGGCTTTCCAGGACGAAGTGTTCGGCGCGACGCGCGAACGGATGCTGCGCGAATTCTGCGATCTTCTGGAAGCGCTGAGCCTCGACCGCCCCTGGGTTCTTGTTCTCGAAGATCTGCACTGGAGCGACTTCGCGACACTCGACGTCCTGTCTCGGTTCGCACGCGGGAACGGCAACGCGCGCGTGCTGGTCCTCTGCTCCTATCGTCCGGCCGACAGTTCCGTCGGCGGGCATCCCATCCCTCGCCTGCACCGGGACCTCGAGATTCACGGATACTGCAGCGAATTGCGCCTCGATCGGTTGTCGCGTCCGGAGGTCGAGCGTTACCTGGCATTGCGCTTCGGCGACGAGCAGCTTGCCTCCAGCCTGTCAAAGCCGGTATTCGAGCGAACGCTGGGACATCCGTTGTTTGTTGCCACGCTGCTCAAGCACTTGATCGACCAGGAGTCGATCATCGAAATTGACGACGGATGGCGCCTGTCCTCACAGGCGGCATTTGCGCAAGACCGCATTCCGGACAGCCTCGTGAACATGATCGGCCACGAGCTCGATCGCCTCACCGACAACGAGCGGCGTCTGCTCGACGTCGCCAGCGTTGCCGGCGAGGAATTTTCTGCGGCCCTCGTTGCGGCCGGTCTGTCCGACGATGCGATCGACGTCGAAAGGGACATCGAAGCGTCGATCCGGAAGGATCAAATCCTCGCTCGGTCAGGGGTTTCCGAGTGGCCCGATGGCACATATTCGGGCTGCTACGCTTTCCGTCACATTCTCTATCAGAACATCATCTACCAGAATCTGCCGCCGGGGCGCCGCGCACAAACGCACAAGCGCCTGGGCAAGAGGCTGGAGGAGGCCTATGCCGGCCGCACCCCTGAAATAGCGCCTGCGCTCGCACTTCACTTTGAGCAGGGTCGCGACTTTCCGAGCGCGTTGCGTTACCTCCGGGAAGCGGCAAAGAACTCGACGAAACGCCTCGGCCACGCGGAGGCCGCAAGCTATCTCACCCGCGCGCTTGGCATACTCGATCGTTTCGATGCTGCCGACAAATTCTCGACCCGCGTCGCTCTTCTGCGGGAGCGAAGCTGGGCTCTTCGCTCGTGCGGCGACCTCGCCGGCTCCATCCGTGATCTGCGAGACATGATTGCCTGCGCCGAACAAGCGGGCGAGATCAAGCAACAGCTCAACGGCCTTACGGCTGTGAGCAGCCTCTGCTTGCGCGTGGATCGCCACGCCTGCCTTGAGGCCGCTGAAGATGTGCTGTCGCGAAGCCAGGCGCTGGCGGACGACACATTCAAGGCTCTGGTCCAGGGCAGCAGCGCGAGCGTCAACCTGTTCCTCAACGGCTGGCGCAAACAGGACGCCACGCTCTGCGACAGGGCGATCGAGCTGAGCGCGAATGCCACGCATTATGGCATCCTGATCAGGCGCAATGGAATATCCGGTATCGTCGATTGCTGGAGGTCGCGGTACCAGGAGTGCCGCCGCGCCGGCACGGAAGGCAAGCGGTTGGCCCGTCTGGCCGGCGACGTCTACACTTTTGTTCTGTTCAACGTTCTTGAGTCGATCGCGCTTATTCATCTGGGCGAGTGGCGCGAGTTGCGACTTGAAATCACGGCCGGCCTCGAACTGGCCGTCAGGAACGCGAACGGCCCCAGCAGCGCATTGTGCCGGCTGACGCTTGCGTGGTTGCACGTCGAAGCGATGGACTTTGATGGAGCCCGTGAGCTCTGCGAAAGCGTCGACGATAGTCTGCTGGTCGGAGATCAGTCGACCTACTTCCACAAGCGGGCCGTCCTTGCCAAGGCCTATGTCGGGCTGAACGACCCGTCGGGAGCTCGCAGGCAATTTGATGACATCGAGCGCCGCAGGCATGAAGAAGGCATCGATATCGAGTTTACCGCCGCGACGCAGGTGTATCATTGTCTCGGCGAATATTACCTGCAGGTTGACGACTTTACGCAGGCTGAGAGCTGTGCGCGCCAGCTCCACGACTATGTGGCCACGGCTCCGGATCTCAATCACCTGGCCCAGGCCCACGGACTGCTCGCCCGTACTGCGCTTGCCATGGGCAATTCAGCGGAGGCTCAGTTGCAGCTGTCCCGCGCGCTGGAGATCGTCGACAGCGCCGACTTCCCGATTGCTTCCTGGCGGGTGTACCGCACGGCCGCCGAGATCTTCGCGAAGTACGGCGACGTCGACAGAGCGGCGACGTATCGCATGCGATTTGTCGAGACCGTCCGAAGGCTCGCGCAAAATTTCGAACCCGGGGATCGGCTGCACAAGAGCCTGCTCGCCATGTTGGCGACGCGAACAGCGCAACTGGAAGCAATGACCTCTCTGCCTTCGCGGCCCGACAGTGCACGCCATTGACCCGATCCGCCTCGACACGCATGGCGGCCAGGTCTGCAATCTACCGATCGGTCGGCCGAAATGGCGATAAACTGTGCGGCAAGTTGCGATGAAAATGGCCAAGCTACTTTGAGCTTCGGCGCCGCGCGCCAATCCTTGCGAACGCCGGCGAGGTCCGCTGCTCAGCATATCATGGGGTTATCCCCGTGGTCGCAAACTCCACCCGGTTGATCCGAGGGCACTGGCGCAAATGCGTGGTAGGCCGGCGCAGCGATCGATCGCTCGAAGCGGGAGCTCGCCCCCACGCCCTGTTCGGTGTGCCGATCGCCAGTGCGGTGCTCACGCGCCTGGAGCGGCGTGCTGAAGATTGCGGTGACGACCAGTCCGGTCAACAACGCCTTGGACAGGACTGATCCGACGAGATTTTTGAATGGTGTCATCGTGGTGGTTCCTTTCGTTTGGGGGATCCCCCGCGAGGCAAGAGATCCGATCCACCACCCTTAGACGTGCGTTGTCGCGCGCTTATTCCCAAGTCACAACGTAGTTTCCGAGGCGCGTACAATCTTCTCGGACACGAGACAGAGCTCTACGCCAGATTCGGTTGCCTGCATCGAACGTGAATAAAAGTTTAGTTAGCCGAGAGCCGGGCGCGTCCACGCGGTGCGAGGCGAACCTTGTTGAGGCTGTGACGGCGAGACCGAAAACGCGGATGGACCCACGGCGCGTATGAGATCATATTACCCAGGCATCACTTTGTTCGAAGAGCAAAGGATTAATCGAATGTACGCCAACATTCTCTTGAGCACGGACGGATCGGACGTCGCGCGAAAAGGCGTTGAGCATGGCATTGCCCTGGCGAAGGCGTTGAACGCCAGGCTGACGATCATCACTGTGACGGAAGCGCTGCCGGTCGACTATGGGAGCGGACACGCCTCGGGATGGATTCCGACCCAGGAGGAGGTTGACAGCTATGACGCAGCCTGCAAAGCCCGTGCAGGCAAAGTGCTCGATGAAGCGCGCGCCATGTCGGAGCAGATCGGCACGCCTGCGGAACTCCTGCACGTTCCGAATGCGCACCCGGCGACTGCGATCATTGAAACAGCAGAGTCGAGAGGCTGCGACTTGATCGTCATGGCCTCTCATGGGCGTCGCGGCCTCAGGAAGCTGTTTCTGGGCAGCCAGACATCCGAGGTCCTGGTGTACGGAAGCGTGCCGGTGCTGGTCGTGCCAAAACCGGCATAGTGCAGGGCTTACCCGACGCCACTCGGCTGTTCTGCCGGGCGAGCCCAACCGAAACAAGGCGCCAATCGACCGCTCTCACGCGGCAGGAGAATTTTATGGTCAGTGAAAAAGGCCCGAACATCAAAAAGAAGCAGAAATGCAAAAATTGCGAGGGCAAAGGCTTGCTCAAGAAGGGCGAGAAGGTGGTGAAGTGCCAGCGCTGCAAGGGCACGGGGGTGCGGTGATGTTGAGTTGATGACCGCTCTATTCCCGGGGGATTGAGATGACAGTGCACTTCCAAGCAATCGATTTTATTTTTGATCAGCCCGGCTGGATCGGACCGAAGTCACGGCGTCACCGATTCGCCTTAGCGTATTCGTGTTGCGCAACGTGCCGACGCCCTTCAGGCGCCCCGCGCCTAACGCCGAAAGCAAACGCGATCGCGCTGGATCGCCCGTAAAATGGATCCAGAGATCGCCGCCGGCGACGGCTATYCGTTCATCGCTGACATAGCGTGCGAGGGCGTTTTCGCCACCTTTCGGGATTGGACTGCGCATCACGCGAACGGCGACCCTTTGCGGATCAGCGGTCGCTTCGGCACGAAACGGGTTTGCGCGTAGCAGGCGTCGCCACGCGTCAGCGTTGCGAACGATGATTGCGACATGCTTGCCGAACCGCACGTTGAAGGCCGCTTCGAGATTTTCTTCCAACTCGGAAATCGACGCCTTGTCGCTGTCAAACGTCAGATTTCCCGTCGCGCCGATGGTTCTGGGGTCGTGGAGGCCGAGGCCTTGCGCCATGGCACGCAGCTCGGCCATCGCCAATCGCCGGCCGAGCGGGAGAACCACACTGTAAAGCAGGGCCACGTAGGTCGTCATCGTTGGATGGCTCTCGTTCTCGGTCGGCTATCCTGACCAGCTTTATCGTTCACAACGTCAAATATCTTACGGGGTGCAGTCAAGCACTGTCACCGTAGTAGCCCGCACCATGAAGCCACTGGTATTCCGGCCGGCAACATCAAGCTTCGTGCGGTATTCTGGGCGATCCATCACAGAAAGGTCGTGAGCTCATAAGCCAGCACGGCTCCGCCAAGACAGCGCCGCCATGGGTTCACCCCGCGGAAAATCTCGTCGAGGGCCCAAACGATGAGGCCGCCTTTGAACACGATGTCCAGGGCAATAGCGGCATTGCCCGGCGGCTGCCAGATCCAGCGCAGGGCACCGGCCACGATGACGACCCAGAGAACGAGGTTGGGGGCCTGGGCGATCGTGATGTCACCGGTTTCGCGATTCCGAAAGAACCATTGCAGGAACCTGGACATGATCGCGCTCGCCTCTCCGATCGCGAAGATTATCGAGTACTCCGGTCGCCGCGATTCCCGATGTTTGCGATCGAGGGCCGCATCGGGTCTTTCGCGGTTTCGGGAGATGACGACGACAGCGCTGGATTGCTCGCCATCGACGGGCAGCCTATGCGTCCCGACGCATTGCGGCTGCTTCGGTGGAGCAGCCACATCGAACAAGGGCGCCGTCGCCGGCGCCCTTCATCGCTTGCCGCTCAATCCCGGCTGCGATGCAGCACGTGCCGTTGCTGCTGCGGCGCGTAGGCCCGCATCGGGTTGATACCGCAGCTCTCGTTGGTGCCGCTCGCGGTGGCGCGGCACTGCTCATAGGTGGAAAACTCGCAATTGCCGGGGTAGCCCGATTGGCGGCCCTGCAGGCAATAATTGTCTTGCACCTCGGTTGCGGACGCGGCGGTAGAGGATGCCGCGACGGTCAAGGTGGAAACGGCCGCAAGGACGGCGATGGCAAGATGACGATGCATGAGGGAACTCCTGTGTAGCGCTCGCCGGATGCGAGGACTCTCGTAAGCTAACGTTTGAGATCTCGAATACTTCGCAGCCGGAGAGATTAAATCGCTGTTATGTGCCACAGGGGCGGCACGCCCGTGCTCCGCTCTTGCGCCGCGGCGCGCGACCTTACAGTTCAGCTGGCCAGCCCGATCGCTCGGCTCGACGCAAGGACGACTTTACGATCAGGCGATGGAAGGGCGCGATTCCCGCGATATAGGCCCGCCCTCCCAAATGATTGAAGGTCACGACCGTTGTGGCGACAAGTCGGCGGCACAAGGCGGACTCTTCAACCAAAACGGACAAACGGAAGTCGAGATGGCGATCGTCCTCGCCAAGGATAATCTCATGACGACGCCGATCGTAGACCCGAAAGAAATCGATCCTGTCGGTCGCAACGTCATCGCGCAAGTCAGACGATGTCTTAAGACCGAACCCCGCAACCAAAGTGTCCCTTAGAGCCACCAGCCAGCCAACCCACCGCGCCTGACCCATAAGCATATGGGTGGCGAGGCGCTCGGCGTCGCCCGTCGCATGGCTCGGCAGATCGATCGCGAATGCGTCAGCGAAGCCCGCCTTGGCGTAGAGCGGCTTGAGCACCGAACGCTGCGGCAAATCCACTCGAGCAACGCGCGCCATAGATGTTCTGCCCGGACTGAATGGAAGCGAAGAGGCGGTGGAGACCAATAGCACCGGCGGGGCGCTCCAACAAGCGGCGAGGCCCCCGGGCAAGTCGATGCCCCCTCCCCACTCAGCGGTCATTGAAACTGAAGCGCGGACCACGCTGCCGGCCACGCCCACTCACCCTCCATCCACTACGCACTCCGCACCATCGATAACGTAGGCTGCGTGACGAAAATCCCTGATGATGGCGAGCTTGTCGGCGGACCAGTTCAACAGCATGAAATATTTCGCCCGCCCGCTCGGCTCATTCGGATCGAACACCAGGATCGCGGGACGTCCGTCGACCTGCCCCGTCACCAGGTGCCAGTCGCTGATCTTCGAATAATTGCCGAAATAGCGCGACACCTCGGCCTTGCCGTTCAGCCTGGTGCGGTTGATGAGCTCGAGCCTGACGTCATCGGCGATCATGGCGCGGATCGCGTCGAAGTCGCGCGCATTGAAATGGCCGACATAGGCGTTGAGCCGCGTGCGATCGGCCTCCGACAGGCCTGGCTGCGGCACATCGTCAGGCTCCTCGGCGAACTCACGCAGCTGCGTGCGCCCGCGATGCAGCGCGGCCTTCACCGCCGGCAGGCTGAAATCCATGATGTCGCAGACCTCGGCAAGCGAGCAGCCGAGCACGTCCATCAGGATCACGCTGGACCGCTGCGCCACCGGCAGCCGCATGAAGGTGCGCAGGCTGGTCGCAGCGATCTGGCGGCTTTCCACATCATCGAGCTGGTCGGCAATCATCTCCACCTCCTCAGCCGAATGAAGCGCCTCCTGTCGGTTGCGGCGGCGCAGGAAATCCAGCGCGGTGTTGTGCGCGATGCGGAACAGCCAGCCCTCCGTATTGACGACGGGCGTGACCGATTGCAGCGCTCCCATCGCCTTGATCAGCGCATCCTGCAGCACATCCTCACCGTCGATGACCGAGCCGACCATGCGCGCGCAGTAGCGATGCAGCTTCGGCCGCATCTGCGCCAGCAGCGCCTCGATATCGATGGTGGCCGGTGGCTCTGGCGCCATTGTTCCTCCGCCTCGCCTGGTCAGGACTCGTTCAGCATACGGTAGTTGCCGACGATCCTCACATCACGAACCAGCGGCGGCTCGGCGCAGCGGTCGCGGATGCCGTCCTGGAACGCCTGAAACGCCCTGAGTTTCGGGATCGGGCTCGAGCCGTCCTCGGCCGCGGCCTCGACCAGATGGATGAAGGTGTCGTCCTCCAGCCGCAGCGTCAGATAGCGCACGCCGTCCGGCCCGGCCGCCTTCAATTCGGCAAATACCGCCGAAACCAGCTCGGCGTTCCTGTCGGCCAGCTCGGGCTTGGCCTTGTACCTGATCAACGTCCTTTTCATCGCGCTCTCCTTGCTCATCTCGCGACCTGGCTCGCCCATCGCGCGCCATCTTTCCATTTCGGCATGACCCTCCCGGAAAACCGGTGCCCCGCTTTCCGGATCAAGCTCGCGTCAATGGCCGCGTCATCCCCAAGGACGTTTGGCGGCCGGCGAAGGATGCAGCCGGGGAAAAATTATTTCCGGGCGCATCCTTTGCCCCTCCGACCTCGTCTAGCCCACAGAACGCGCCGCGACAGGGTGGCTCGACACACGGAGAGAGGGCGATGCAGACCCCGACCAATCGCGCCGAGAAGAACTGGGTGCTTGGCGTCACCGCGCTGGCATCCTTCATGATGGCGCTGGACGCCATGATCATCACGACGGCATTCGCGACCATCCGCGCCGAATTCGGCAGCCCGGTCGAGACGCTGCAATGGACCGTCAACGCCTTCAACCTGACCTTTGCCGTGCTGCTCCTGACCGGCGCCGCGCTCGGCGACCGCTTCGGTCGCCGCCGCATGTTCGCGGCCGGGATCGCCCTGTTCGTCGTTGCATCGGCGGCCTGTGCGCTCGCCGGCAATGCCACCGCGCTGATCGCCGCCCGCGCGCTGCAGGGCGCCGGCGCCGCTTTGGTGATGCCGCTGGCGATGGCGATCCTGAGCGGCACGTTCGGCCGCGAGGAGCGCGCCCGCGCGCTTGGCATTTTCGCCAGCATCACCGGCTGCGCGCTGATCATCGGCCCCGCCATCGGCGGCTTCATCACCGAACATTTCGGCTGGCGCTGGGTGTTCTGGATCAACCTGCCGATCGGCCTGATCGCGATCGCCCTGGTGCTGGCACGCTTGCGCGAAAGCTTCGGACCGGCTTCCGCATTGGACATCGCCGGACTGGCGCTCGTCGCCCTCGCGGCGCTGGCGCTGGTCTGGAGCCTGTTGCGCGGCAACGCCGTGGGGTGGGCGAGCGCCGAGGTCATGGGCACGCTGATGTCAGGCCTGGTATTCACAGCCGGCTTCGTGCTCTGGGAATTGCGCGCGGCCGCGCCGATGGTGCCGATGCGACTGTTTGCATCGCGCGCCCTCGCCTCCGGCATGTCCGCAAGCGTCCTGTTCTACGCCGCGATGTATGGCGTCTTGTTCCTGCTGCCGCAGTTCCTGCAGACCACGCTGGGCTTCGACGCCTTCGGCGCCGGACTTCGCCTGCTGCCCTGGACCGCGACGCTGTTCGTCACCGCCCCGATCGCCGGCGCGGTCGTCAACAGGTTCGGCGAGCGGCCGCTGGTGGTGACGGGATTGCTGATGCAGGCGATCGGCCTTGGCTGGATCGCGGAGATCGTGAGCCCCACGGTCGCCTACTCCGCCTTGGTCGCGCCGCTGGTGCTGGCCGGCGTCGGCGTCTCGATGGCGATGCCGGCAGCGCAGAACGCGATCCTGAGCTCGGTCGCGGTGGCTGAAATGGGCAAGGCGTCCGGCGTCTTCAACATGGGCCGCTTCCTCGGGGGCATGTTCGGCATCGCTGCGCTGGTGGCGAGCTTCTCGGCCAACGGCGGGGCCTACTCGGCCGCACATTTCGAGAGCGGATTTGCTGCGGCGATGCGCCTCGCCGCAATGCTGTCGTTGGCCGGCGCGATTGCGGGGCTTTTCCTGCCGGCACGGCGACGGACCGCCAGTGCAGCCGCGCCACAGGATGCGTGACGCTGACACAGGCACGGGGCTGCGGTGACGTTGAGGTGGTGACCTCCCTCATGCCAAGGTAAGGGCCGCCAAGCCGTCAGCGGCGGATACCGCACCATTCACTGTTCGCCCCACCCGAACAGTGAAGCCAATTCCAGCGGGATTATCCAGCCAACCTCCCTGCCTATTATCTCCCCATCAAACAGGGAGACCCCACCATGACCACCCAGCACCCACGCACAGCCATCGTCACCGGCAGCTCGAAGGGCATTGGCGCGGCGGTCGCCGAGCGGCTGGCGCGGGACGGCGTCRCCGTCGTCGTCAACTATGCGAGCGGCGCTGCGCCAGCCGAGGCGCTGGTGGCGAAGATCAAGGCCGCCGGTGGAGCGGCGATTGCGGTCAAAGCCGACATCAGCAAGCTGGCTGACGTGCGCGCGCTGTTCGACGCGGCCGAGACGGCGTTCGGCGGCGTCGACGTGCTCGTCAACAATGCCGGGATCATGAAGGTCGCCCCATTGGCCCAGACCACCGACGAGGTGTGGGACCAGACCATCGCGATCAACCTCACGGGCACCTTCTATGCGCTGCGTGAAGCGGCGAAGCGGCTGCGCGAGGGCGGCCGGATCGTGAATTTCTCAACGAGCGTGGTCGGGCTTTATCAGCCGACCTATGCGGCTTACGCCGCGACCAAGGCCGGCATCGAGGCGATCACCCACATCCTCTCGAAGGAGCTGGGCGTGAGGCGGATCACGGTCAACGCGATCGCGCCGGGCCCTGTCAACACCGAGCTATTCCACAACGCCAATCAGCACGACATCTCGCCGATCATCGATCGGACGCCTCTGCATCGTCTCGGCGAACCCGACGACATCGCGCGCGCGATCTCGTTCCTGGTCGGGCCCGACGGCGGCTGGATCAACGGCCAGATCCTGCGCGCCAATGGCGGCATCATCTGAAGCCGCATCGTCTGGAGATCATGACCATGAGCGATGCGATCACGGGCGGGGCCCCACGGCACAGCCCCGCGTCCCTGCTGTTGCCTGGCTTGCGAAATTTCTACGAGATCGCCAATCCCGTTTCCTATGCGTTTCTGCGCGTTGCCTTCGGATTGATCCTGTTCACGCACGGCTTGCCGAAATTGCTCGGCGAGTCCCACGGCGCCATGGCCAATCCGTTCGCGAGCTCCATCAATTTCATCACCAATTCATTGCATTTTCCGGCCCCGGTGGCGTTCGGCTATTTCGTGATGCTGCTGGAAACCATCGGGGCCATCATGCTCGCCGCGGGGCTGTTCACCCGCCTCGTCGCGCCGATGGTCGCCGTGCAGATGGCGATGATCTGCCTTATCCATTACCCCAAATGGGCCTGGATCGATCGCGGCATGGAGTACCCGTTCCTGATGGGCCTCGTTGCCCTGCACATGTCGTTTCGAGGCGGCGGGCGATTCTCGGCGGACCGCTTGATCGGACGGGAGCTTTGAAGGCGCGCCGGAGGGCCCTGCCCGCTCCGGCCGCGCGAGGTCTTCACACCGCCGCCGTTCGATCCCCCCGCACACAACGCCACAGCAGATCGGCGATCTCGGCGCGGCGCTGCGCCCTCGCCTTTGGCGAGGACATGTCGAAGGCGAATTGCGCCTCGAACGTGTGACGGTTGGCGACCGCGAAGAAGCTCAGCGCATTCAGCGTCATATGCAGTTCGACCGGATCGATGCCGGGCCGGATCGCGCCGCAGGCCGCGCCGCGCTCCAGCACCTTGGCAATCTGGCTGATGCTCGGCTGCGTCATCTCCTTGAGCCTGCGGCTGATGGCCATGTGCCGTCCGCGATGGATGTTCTCGATGCTGACGAGGCGGACGAATTGCGGATGGGCCTGGTGGAAATCGAAGGTGAATTCGGCAAGCCGGCGGATCGCGGCCTCCGGCTCCAGCGCCTCGAGATGCAGATCCTCCTCGGCGGCGCGCATCTCCGCATAGGCCATCTCCAGCACCGCGGTGAACAGCTCTTCCTTCGAGTTGAAATAGTAGAAGATCAGCCGCTTGGTGATGTTGGCGCGGGCGGCGATGGCGTCGGTGTTGCCGCCGGACAAGCCGTTCTCGGCGAACTCCTCGAAGGCGATGTCGAGGATCTCCTGCCGCGTCCGCTCGCGGTCGCGCCGCTTGATCGGCACCGGCTTCGCCGCCCGGACGGGCTGCTTCTTCACACCTGGCATCTGGCCCTTCGGTCCTTCACGGCGGCCGGTCGCGGCATCGCCCTCCCTCCATAGCGCAATCGCGGGCCCTTGACATCAATTATCCCATTGGGTAATTATCAATTAACCTATGGATTAATTAAGAGGGAGGAGACACATGCGCCTGACCGGCGACCGCCGCGCCAGCTCCCGACTGCCGCGATTGCCTGTGCGGGCGAGCAGGCCATGACCGCGCTCGGCCTTGCCCATCTCACCGCGTTGGAGCTTGCGCCCACGGCGCTGGTTGCCGAGGCGGCGCGAGCCGGGTTTGCAGCCGTCGCGCTACGCTTCATCCCGGCAACCAGCGACGGGCCGGCCTATCCGACGCAGGTCGGCACCGAGGCCCACCGAGCGCTGAAGCGCGTGCTTGACGGCGAGGGCGTGCGGGTCAGCGACATCGAGCTGGTCCAGCTCAAGCCCGCCATCGACATCTCCTCGCTCGCAGGCTGTATCGAAGCCGGCGCCGATCTCGGCGCCACAGCGATCATCGCTTCGGGCGACGATCCGGATCGGTCCCGGCTCACCGCGCGTTTCGCCGAGCTCTGCCAACTCGCCGCGTCGTTCGGACTGCGCGTCGACCTCGAATTCATGCGCTGGCGCGCGATCGGCAATTTGGCGCAGGCCGCGGCGGTCATCCGCGACGCAGGCCAGACCAACGGCGCCATCCTGGTCGACGCGTTGCACCTGGCGCGCTCCGGCGGCCGCGCCGCCGACCTGATCCCGCTTCCCGACCATTGGCTCCGCGCCGCGCAACTCTGTGATGCCGTCGCCGAAACGCCGGCAACGGACGCGGCCATCATTGCCGAGGCGCGCGCGGGACGGCTGCCGCCCGGCGACGGCGCTCTGCCGCTCGGCGCACTGCTGGAGGCGCTGCCCACTGATGCCGCCCTCAGCGTCGAGATGCCGTTGCCGGCGCTCGACGCGAGAGAGCGGATCGCCACGGCGTTCAACGCGACCAGGAACTTGCTCGAAGGCCAGGCCCGCGGCGCCAGACGCCGCGACTGCCACGGCTGGGCCTAAACCCAACGGAATGCACGAGATGACAAAAATCAGGATTGGCGTGATCGGCGCAGGATTGATCGGGCGCAAACATCTGCGCAAGCTGGCCGAGCATGGCGACTACGAGCTCGCCGGCATCGCCGACGTCAACGCCGAGCAGGTCGCGGCCGAGCAGCCCGGCGCACGCGTCTTCGCGGATTACCGGAAGCTGCTCGACGAGGCGCGGCCCGAGGCCGTGATCATCGCGTCGCCCAATCAGCTCCACGCCGAGAACGGCATCGCATGCGCGCGGGCCGGCATCCATATCCTGATCGAAAAGCCGGTCACCGATACGCTGGAGACCGCCGCCGGCCTGATCGCGGAAGTCCGCAAGGCCGGCATTCGGTCGCTGGTCGGGCATCACCGCCGCCATCATAGGCAGGTGAAGGCGCTCAAGGCGCTGCTTGGCGAGGGCCGTATCGGCGATGTCGTCGGCGTCTCGGCGATCTGGGCCACGCACAAGCCGGCCGACTATTTCAAGGCTGCGCCCTGGCGCTCGCAAGCCGGTGGCGGGCCGATCCTGATCAATCTGATCCACGAGATCGACTTCCTGCGCTTCGCGGTCGGCGAGATCGTCGCCGTGGAGGCCATCGCCGCGAACCGGCAGCGCGGCTTCGCGGTCGAGGATACCGCCGCCGCGCTGCTCGAATTCGAGAACGGCGCGCTCGGCACGTTCTTCCTCAGCGACTGCGCGGTGACGCCCTGGACGATGGAGCAGGGACTCGGCGAGGCGCCGGAGTTTCCGTTCAGCGGACAGAGCAGCTACCGCCTGATGGGCCGCCGCGGCGCGATCGAATTCCCAAGTCTCGATCAATGGACGCAGGAAGGCGGCGCGCAGGACTGGAACAGGCCGATCCAGGCGCAGGCCAATCATGCGGCGTCGACCGATCCTTATGTCGCCCAGCTCGATCATTTCCGCGACGTGGTCCGGGGCGTGACGCCGTCGCTGCAACCGGTCGAGGACGGCGCGCGAAGCCTGCTGGTGACGCTCGCGATCGCAGAGGCCGCGACGGCGCGACGGCGCATCGACCTGCGCGAGCGCTACGCGGGGCTAGGACAAGGCGAGCAGGCAACGACCTAGAGCACGGCTTTCACCGCCGTCGGACAGACGCGAACGGGCCAAGCCACGCCAAGAGGGCGGCCCGGCCACGCCAAGAGGGCGGCCCGGAGGGAGGAGCGAGGTGAACTACAAGTTCGATTTCGGACCCGTGATCGAGGGCCTGCCGGAGCTGCTCTGGGGCTGTGCCGGCACGCTCGGCCTGGCGCTGTCGGGCATGGTGCTGGCGCTGATCATCGGGATCGGCGGCGTGCTGCTGCGCGATTCCCGGCTTGCGTCGCTGCGCTGGCTAGTCATCGCGTTCGTCGAGGCGATCCGCAACACGCCATTCCTCGGCCAGATCTACTTCGTCTTCTTCGCGCTGCCGATGGTCGGCATCCGCCTCGATCCCACGCTGACCGCGATCATCGCGCTCGGCGTCAACGGCGGCGCCTATGCGATCGAGATTATCCGCGGCGGCGTGCAGTCGATCAACAAGGGGCAGGTCGAGGCGGGACTGGCGCTCGGCCTGAGCCGGACCCTGATCTTCCGCCTGATCGTGCTGAAGCCGGCGCTGCGCGCGATTTTCCCGTCGCTGACCAGCCAGTTCATCATGCTTACGCTGACGACGAGCATCGCATCGGCGATCTCGGCCTATGAGCTGACCTCGGTCGGACAGGCGATCGAGACCAATACGTTCCGCAGCTTCGAGGTCTATGGCGTCGTCACGCTGCTCTATCTCGCGATGTCGTGGATGCTGATGCAGATGTTCGCGCGGATCAACGCGCGCTTCCTGCTCTATCCCGTGAAGTGAGGACGGCGCATGGACAAGAACCAGTTCCTGTTCCTGCTCGGCGGCCTGAAATGGACGCTGGCGCTGTCCGCGATCGGCTTCGCGCTCGGCTCGGTCGCCGGCCTCGGCGTCGCACTGGCGCGCACCTCGGGCCGGCGCTGGCTCGAACGTGGCGCGGCCGCCTACATCGCGCTGTTCCAGGGCACGCCGCTGCTGATGCAGCTGTTCGTTGTCTATTACGGCCTCGCGCTCGCCGGGCTGAAGCTCGATCCCTGGGTTTCCGTCTCGATCGGCTTCACCCTGCATGCCGGCGCCTTCCTCGGCGAAATCTGGCGCGGCTCGATCGAGGCCGTGCCGCGCGGCCAGGTCGAGGCCGCCAAGGCGCTCAGCCTCGGCTATCTCGACCGGATGAAGGACGTCGTGCTGCCGCAGGCGATCCGCATTTCGCTGCCCGCGACGATCGGGTTCCTGGTGCAGTTGATCAAGGGCACCTCGCTTGCCGCCATCATCGGCTTCACCGAGCTGATGCGCGCCGGGACCATCGTCTCCAACCAGAACTTCAAGCCGCTGCTCGTGCTCGGCCTGGTCTGCGCGCTCTATTTCGCGCTGTGCTGGCCGCTTTCGCTCTATGGCGCCTGGCTGGAGCGGCGGCTCGTCACCGCGGCACGATGATGAATTCAACACAGAGGAGGGAATGATGACCAAAAAGACAATCCAGTTCAATCGCCGCCACATGCTGGCGCTCGGCGCCGCCGCGATCGCCTCGCCGTTCGTGCTGTCGCGCGCCGCTTACGCGGTGACGCCCGCGGAGATCAAGGCGCGCGGCAAGGTGCTGATCGGGATCCAGGGCGACAATCCGCCCTGGGGGTTCGTCAATTCCTCGGGCAAGCAGGAGGGCCTCGATGCCGACCTCTCCGAGCTGTTCGCAAAAGAGCTCGGCGTCGCCGCGGAATTTACACCGCTGGCCGTCGCCAATCGCATCCCGGCGCTGACGTCGGGACGCGTCGACATCCTGTTTGCGACCATGGCGATGCTGCCGGAGCGCGCCAAGGCGGTGCAGTTCTCAAGGCCCTATGGTGCCAACATCATCACCTTCATCGCGCCGAAGGAGATCGAGATCAAATCGCCGGCCGACATGGGCAAATATGTCATCGGTGTCGCGCGCGGCAGTGTGCAGGACACCGACGTGACCAAGGCGGCGCCTCCCGGCACCACCATCCGCCGCTTCGACGGCGATGCGCCGACCATGCAGGCGCTGCTGTCCGGGCAGGTGCAGGCGGTGGGCGGCAACATCTTCTACGTTCCGCGCCTCAACGAATCCAAACCCGGCACTTACGAGAACAAGCTCGAATTCACCAAACTCTATAACGGCGCCTGCACGCGGCTCGGCGAGAAGGAGATCAACGCCTTCGTCAACGGCTTCATCGACAAGATCATCGCCAGCGGCGAATGGGCCAGGATCTATCCGAAGTGGATCAACAACCCGCTGCCGGCTTTCCCCGACAGCATTCCCGGCATCCCCTTCACCGTCAGCTGAGGGAGAGTGCCATGTCGGTCAC
Organism: Bradyrhizobium sp. 2TAF36; assembly: GCF_052114925.1. Lineage (NCBI taxonomy): Bacteria > Pseudomonadati > Pseudomonadota > Alphaproteobacteria > Hyphomicrobiales > Nitrobacteraceae > Bradyrhizobium > Bradyrhizobium sp. 2TAF36. The sequence continues at coordinate 21,334 of NZ_JBFRFR010000009.1, forward strand.
AGCCATGTCGGTCGCAGCCATGCCGGTCGCAGCCACGGCGGACACGATGATCGCGATGCGCGGTGTCAACAAATGGTACGGCACCTACCAGGTGCTCACCGACATCAACCTGGCGGTCCGTGCGAGCGAAAAGATCGTTCTGTGCGGGCCGTCCGGATCGGGCAAATCCACCCTGATCCGCTGCATCAATGCGCTCGAGAGCTACCAGAAGGGCGAGATCGTCGTCGACGGCGTCCATCTCGGCAGCCAAGGCAAGGCCGTCGATGCGGTGCGCCGCGAGGTCGGCATGGTGTTCCAGCAATTCAACCTGTTCCCGCACATGACGGTGCTGGAGAACTGCACGCTGGCGCCGATCCGCTCTCGCGGCATTCCGCGCCCGGCGGCCGAGGAGACCGCGCGGCGGCTGCTCGACCGTGTCAAAATCCTCAACCAGGCGGACAAATACCCGGCGCAATTGTCCGGCGGTCAGCAGCAGCGCGCGGCGATCGCGCGGGCGCTGTGCATGGAGCCCAAGGTGATGCTGTTCGACGAGCCGACCTCGGCGCTCGACCCGGAAATGGTCAAGGAGGTGCTCGACACCATGATCGGGCTTGCGACCGACGGCATGACCATGATCTGCGTCACCCATGAAATGGGCTTCGCCCGGCAGGTCGCCGACCGCGTGATCTTCATGGCGGAGGGACGGATCGTCGAGGAGGCGGAGCCGGAAGTCTTCTTCAGGGCCCCGCAGCACGAGCGCACCAAAAAATTCCTCGGCGAGATTCTGCCGCATCATTGAAGCCGTGCCGGCGCGGCGCGAAGGCGGTCCGGTGTCCACCCTTGCCGGACGCCTCACGCCTCCACCCGATACAGCCTCCACCGCTCCGGCACGCCCTTGAGCTGGTGCATGCCGTGATCCCTGAAGCTGATCGTCGATGGTGCCTTCAGCAAATCCTTGACCGCGCTCGAGACCAAGACTTCGCCGGCCCGCGCTTTCGCGGCGACGCGGGTGCCGATGTGGAAGGCGAGACCGACCATTTCGCCGCCGCTGATCGTATACTCGCCCGCATGCAGGCCGACCCTGATCTCTAGCCCCAGCGTGCGCACCGCCTTCTGGATCGCGGTCGCGCAACTGATCCCGGCAGCCGGCGCCTTGAACGTCGCTAGCACGCCGTCGCCCGTCGTCACGACTTCCTTTCCGCGCGAGCTCTTCAGCTCCTTGCGGACGGCTGCGTAATAATGGCCCATCACCTTGGTCCAGCGCGCATCGCCGAGCTTCGCGGCCTTGGCGGTGGAGCCGACGATATCGACGATCAGGATGGTGGCGAGCGCCCGCTTGAGATCGGTGCCGCGCTCGGCGGGGGGGCGCCGGAGCGCGATAGCTCCGGCCAGCGGCTCATAGCGATGGCTGCGGCGCCGCGCGATCGCGGCCTTTGCGTAATCCTGGGCACGCTGCGCCGTGCCGCACCGAACTGTCTTCTCCTGCGGCGAGCGCGTCCAGTAGACCTTGCGCCCGGCACCGGTGCCTTGGACCTCCACGCCGCCCCACTTCAGGAAAACCGCCGAGCCGACGCGCCTGACACACCACGCCTTCGACGTGTATCCCGATACGTTCGACTGATGGACTCCGATGCGAAGGAATTTTGGCATGAACGCGCGGCCAGTCGAAGGAACGTGGGCGGACCTCGGGCCAACGTATTCGCACATGCCTGCATTGGCAACAGGGCTCCTCGCACCTACGCTCCCCGGCGAGCCTCCTGCTTGCCGATCGAGCAGCGCCACGCCGCGAGACGTTCGGCCGGATGCTGCGCCATCCATTCGGCGAGCTGCGGCGCTCCCATCAGACAGGACTGCATCGTCACGTCAGCGAAATCCGAGGTCGTGACGATCTGCTCGTGGCAATCTGTCGGCGACGAGAGGCTGCAGAGCACGGCAATGATCTTGATCATGTCACGAGAGCTCCTTCGACGTACTCGGGCTCTGCGTCGCCGCCCGAGTGGTCGACCGCGGCTCGACGGGCCGCTCGCCGTCGGGATCGGCCCGCGGAAACACGGCGTCATAGTTAGCGCGCGCTTCGCGGATCAGCCGCGCACGCTCGCGCTCGGCTCTTGTGACCAGTCGAACAACTTCGCCCATATCGGCTCCACGGGGTGGCAAGAGAGGAAACTGACCAGACGGCCCTGATTGGGCGACCGGCTCACCGCGCAACCCGCAATCACGGGTACGATTCGTATCGCGTGCCGGCCGAACGCGCCGATGACCTCGCCGCATCGACGCTTGATGCCTTTTCGGCGCGCCGCTGATAGTCATTGGCCAGCATCTCGAGACGGGTCGCGACCACGATGTCCGTCATGGTCCGGGCCGCGCGCAGCAGGCTCTGCGCCGTCTCGAGATATTCCTTTCCTCGTCGTGACATCTGCATGGTCATAGGCGCCTCGCGCGGTTTTCTGAAAACATGTCGACAACCGACGGAAATCGACCGAACCAGTCGCGCTCACCCTGCCGGCGCGTCGCCAAACGTTCGACGCACTTTTTCGAGCAAAGGGGCTTTCGCCAAGAGTAGTAGCGGACTAGGCCAAACTTACCGTCGCACGCGGCACAGCGAGCGGTTCGACTTCCAGAAACTTGGGAACAGTTTGGCATTGTCGTCTCCTCTTGTGGTCGCGTCCGATGTGTCGATCACCTTTTCTGTTGCATCGAGGCAGCCGCATCGACTGTCCTCGACCAAATCTTGCGGCACCGTTCGCAACGCCGCCAGTGAACCCAACCTAGGCGTCCTGCGCGAACATATCTTTCAACAACGCGTCCGATATTGCCCATAAGCACGACTTCCATCGCGCGCAGGGGACGCACCCCGACGATTGCGCGTTTGCGCGATCGCCCGATTCCGGAACTGGATCGACGTCACGGCGACGCACGCATGCACCGTCAATCACGGCACATCGAGGCCATGACGGGCGGCGATGGCGACCGTCGTTCGGAGATGCCGGGGTGTGCGGGACGATGGCAAGCTGGCCGTGGCCGATGAGGATCAGGATTTCTCCGCCACGCCGCGCAATCGGTGGCGCGCGGGTCATCGGCAATCTTGCGTCAGCGAGATTTCAACCGGACGGCTGCGGCGAGCATGCCGCCTCAGCCGTGAAACGCAAACAGCTCGATCGGATCGCTGAAGCCGCGCACCTCGTATTTGCCGACATGCTCGAGCTCGAACTCCCGCTCGACCAGCTCGGCGAAGGCGCGCGAGAGCAGCACCGGTCGTCCGAGCTGCTTGGTCAGGGCTTCGAGACGGGAGGCCATGTTGACGGCGGGACCGATGACAGTGAAGTCGAGCCGGCTGGACGATCCGATATTGCCGTACATGACGTCGCCGACGTGGACGCCGATGCCGTAGTTCAGCGGCGCGCGGCCGGTCCCGTTGTTCCGTTCGTTCAGCGCGGCCATAGCCTGCCGGGCTTCAGTCACGGCGCGCAGCAGGTTTGCGCAGGCGCCGGGCCCGCTGAGCGGGAAAATGGCGAGCAGGCCGTCGCCGATGAATTTCAGGATTTCGCCGCCGTGCCGCGCGATCGGCTCCGACATCGCGTCGAAGTAGTCGTTGAGGAGATCGATGACGTCGTCGCGCGGCCAGTTGTCCGAGATCTTCGTGAAGTCACGGAGGTCGCAGATCATGATCGCGGCACGCACCGTCGTGCCGGTGCCGCGCCGCGTGGCCCCGGCCAGGATGAGCTCGCCGGCATGGGAGCCGACATAGGTCTCGAGCAGCGTTCGCGCCAGGCGGTTCTTGACGCGGATCTCGCTGACCAGCGCCAGCACCGGCAGCACGTTCTTGAGCGCAACCAGATGCGCGTCGTCGAAGCCGCCGGGGCGATCGGTCGCGAAGGTGACGAGATGGCGCTTACCGAGTGTGTGGTGGAGCGGCCAGGCGACGTAGTCGGTCAGACCTTTCGCGCGCATCTCGTCATAGACCGCGTGCCTGCGGCCGAGCGACGGATCGCCTTCGAGGTTCTCGCGGAGTTCGCTCGCACCGTCCAGCATTTCGCTGACAGGGCTGCCGATGAACTCGGATCGCTCGAGCACATCGAAGTCGACCCGCGAGATCTTCGCCTCGCGCACGCCATCCAACCACATGAAGGCGGCGCCGAGCCATTGCGGATGCTGGATCCGGACGTGCATCGTCGACCGCTTGAGCGGAATGCCCGCCTGCTGGAGGCGGATGCACATCTCGGCAAAGATGTTGTCGATGAAGCGCTCGTCGCTCGTGCCGTTGGTCAGCCAGTCGACGACGCCGTCGGATAGCGTGGTGGGGCGATTTTGGTCTGGCGCGGTCATACCCTGCCTGTTCATATCGTGCCTTGCGCGGCGGTCGGCATTGTCGGGGCAGATATCGTGTTCCGGCGCCGCTGCGTCAACCTAGCCAGGTGCATGGATTATGCGCATCCGCCGGGCGGTTGCCATCTAGCCGACGAGCTGAATCGAGCCCAGTACCGCCAGCCCTGAGACGAGTCCCAATCTGGACGCCTCGGTCAGCTCGACCTTCAGCGTGCTGCCGTCGGGAATGACAATATCCTCGCTATTGAGACGAATGCTGCATTCGCCGGAAACCGCGTAAACCAGGTGCGTGCCGGCGGACAAAGGCCGATCGCCGGGTTCCCTGAGTGCCAGCAACTCGATCTCGGCCGCGCCGCGCCGGGCCATCAGGTTGACGACCTCGACGGGACCCGCCTCGAGCGCGGTCACGATCTCCATCTCTCCGGTGAAGCGCACCGTTGTAAAAGGTTCACGCTCGTCAAAATCCTGCGTGGGCGACTTCAGCACCAGCCCACGCCCGCCGACGACCATTTGCAGGCGGTCGATGCCGGGCATGTAGGAGAAGGGCCCGGGCGCCACGATCGGCGTCGAGGCAAAACGCCAGAGCAGGCTGTCCCAATCCTTCGCCGGCGCGTCGGCGCGATGGGCATCCGCGATATCGGTGAAGATGCCGCCGCCGTTCTTCCAGGGCGAGCGGGTGTAGTCTTCGGACTTCAGCAGCGTGGTTTTCATGTCTTGAATTTATCCGGGAAAGCATGTGGCCGAGATCGCCCGCGCATCATGCGCGGGTTGGGCCGGCTTTGCCAACCGGTTTCACCAGCGATGAACTGCCGTCACGCCTTGGCGTCGAGGTTCAGCCTGGTGCTCAGCTCGTTGACGAGCGAATCCACGATCTGGTTCTGATAGGCCGAGATGCCGTTGAAATAGACCGGGCCGCCGGACTGCACCAGCAGGCCGCCGCCGGACACTTCGGCATCCTTGGCACCGCTCTCGGATTGGGTATCGAGCTTGCCCATGGCGTCGTCGAGCTGCGCGGCGGTCTTGTCGTCCATCTCGCCATTGGCTTGAAGCGTGGCGAGCAAGGCCTGGGAGGCACTGCCGAGATCGGCTCCCGTCCCCGTCTCGGCCGTCGCCGAGAACGTGCCGTTGGTCTTGCCGCTGTAGCTCTTGTAGGTCAGCGTCTCCGTGGTGGTGCCGTCGCTGTTGGTTCGATTGTCGAGCAACAGTTCGAACGCGCTGCCATAGGCGCCCGTCGTCAGCATGTTCGGATCGTTCGGATTCTTGTTCTTGCTCGCGCCTGTCTTGTCGGAGCCTGCGGTCCAGTTCGGCGGAACGGTGTAGCTGACGTTGGTCACGGCGCGAATTCCTGTGATCATTGCGCGGAAACATTCAGCAATTTTTGTGCCAGCGAAAGCGCAGTTGATTCCTGTCGGCTTTCCTTGTCGTAGCGCGCGGACTTCGCACAACGCTGCAAAAATTGCCCGGCAGTTTCATCCCGTCGCGCGATTGTGCGGAGCTTGCGCCTCAGTTCGTAGCCCGGATGAAGCGCAACGCAGTGCCGGGGGCAGCTCGCGCGATGAGGCTGTGCTCCCGGATGACGCTTCGCTCCATCCGGCCGCGCACCTCACTCTTTGTCAGGGGCATTGTTGGCCGTCAGCCTTCATGGCCGCACCAAAAGCCTTGCTGTCGAACTTGCCTATCTTCTCGGTGACGGATTTGACGAGATTTGGGGGGACGGATCGCTTCCCCTTGCCCCCGCCGGCGGCAACTTAGGTCAGAAATCTACCCCTTTTGGGTACCTTGCACGAAGCTTGAAGCGCCGCATAATACAGACACTTATCCAAAGGTAACCCGCTCGCGCCTCGGCCAGGCAATTGCGTAACGCGCTCCTCTCAGTGGGAGAATTGCAATGCCCGTGTTGGACTTGCCGTACTGGTTGATCATTGCAGGCTCCGCGTTGGTATTGGGCGGGCTCATTGGCTTAGGGGTCAGCCGCAACAGGCGGGTTGAGAGCGATCCCATTCTGCTCCCGGGCGATTTGACGGCATGGAGAGACGAGGGATCAGAGACCTCGGACCTTGCGGCTATCCGGGATTCGCACAACTGACGGCTTGCGCCCGTGGCCCATTCTGCGGAGCAAACTCTGGAGAGAGACATGACCCTGCACTTTACGCGCGTCGAGACTCCGGTGCATGAACTTGAAATCTGGATGGCGTGCAGCGGCGGATTTTCGTTCGTGATCAGTAACGAAAACCGCACCGGTCCTGGCCTTCACGGAAAGCCGGGCCTGGTTGCCTCATGGCGACCGGTCGAAGAAAACAAGTCCGCGATCAAGCTTGGCGGCTCCCCCTTCAGTACCTTCGCCGAAGCCGAGAAGGCCTGCGAGGCCGTCCTGGAGGCACTTGAGCAGATGAGCGAATCGCAAACGCCGAAGATTGCGTCCTCGCCGCAATGAAGAGAGACTCTGCTCGCCGGGGCATCGAATTCCGCGCCGCCGGATTGTACTGGCGTCTTACATTCCGCTCAGGCCGCTATCCACCGCGAGCGACTGTGCGGTGACGTAGACGCTTTCATCCGACAGAAAGAACAGCACGGCATAGGCGATCTCCCAGGCGGTGGCCTGCCGGCCGAAGGGGACGTGGCCCTTGCCGCGGCTGGGGCGGCCGGCGCCGGCTTCGCGGCCGTTGGGGGTGTCGACGAGGCCGGGATAGACGAGATTGGCGCGGATGCCGCGGCGCGAGCCGAGATGGGCGATGTTGCGCATCAGGCCGCCGAGCGCGGCTTTTGAAGAATCATACGCCGCCATCTGCGATCCCGCTTTCAGCGCGGCGATCGAGGAGATGAAGACGATGGCACCGCCATTGTCGAATTTCGGCATCGCTGCGCGGCAACAGAGCATGGGACCGCGAACGTTGACGTCGTAGATCCTGTTCCACTCCTCGGGGCTGACGGCATCGAGGCCGGTCTTGCCGAAGGTGCCGATGTTCAGCACCATGCCGTCGAGGCCGCCCATGGCGCGATGCGCCTCCTCGATCATGCGCTGGACGTCAGGCTCCGACGTGACGTCGGCAGTGATGGCAAAACCCTCGCCGCCTTCGTCGGTGATGTGCTTGACGGTCTGCTGTGCGGACGTCCGGTTGAGATCTGCCACCGCCACCTTCGCGCCCTCACGTGCGCACAAAATGCTCATGGCGCGGCCATTGCCGATTGGATCGGTGGCGGCGTCGAACACGCGCTGGCCGCCGCCGACGATCAGGATACGGCGTCCCTTCAGGCGTCCCCTGCCCGGCGCTTCGCCCAATGACTCCGCGCTTGGTGGACGGACGTAACGTTCCGGCTTGCTATCGATTTCCGCCATCTCAGCCGCCCTACTTCTTGCCGCCGTCATAGACCTTCATGCCGGCCGCGGGATCGAGATCGGTTTCGGTTGCCTCGGTCAGGCGCGCCATCATCATATAGAAGCCGAGCGCGACGATGGCTTCGACGATCTCCTGATCGCTGAAGTGTCTTCGCGCGGCAGCGAAGGTCGCCTCGGGCACCCGAACATTCTCGACCACCTCGCGGCCGAACTTCAGCAACGCGCGCTCAGCATCGCTTAAGCCGGCGGCATCGTAGTCAGCCCGCTCCACCGCATCGATCTGTCCTTGCGTGCAGCCGACCCCGATCGCGATCGGCACGTGCTGGCGCCATTCATAGGCGCCGCCCTCGAGCTGGGCGGCCTGCAAGATCAAAAGCTCGCGGTTGACGGCTGAGAGCTTCTGCTTGTGCAGGATCGAATTGCCGAGCCGCATCGCCGGGATCATGTTGGCCTCGGCATGGGCCATCATGCGGAAGATGTTGAGCTTGACCGGCATGCGGTCGAACGAGGCGCGGATATCGCCGCTCGTCGTCTCCGGATCAATCAGGGGCAGCCTTGCCACGCGTTTCTCCCTTGGGTTTTCGTTTCTTGTTGTCTTCGCCATTGCCCGCCGCGATCAGCGACAGGAAAAAGGCGAGATAGCGGTCGATCGCCTCGATCACCTTCGGCCGCGGCGAAGGTGCTGCGCCCATCACGTAATGCTCGAGGCGGATGTAGATCAGGCCGGCCGCGAACAGCCGCGCGGTCTCGCGCGGATCGGGTGTCGAGACCAAGCCGGCGAGCGCAAAACCGCGAAAGTAATCCGTCATCATGCTCTGCTCGCGCGCGTAAAAATGGTCGGCGAATTTGGCGCGGATGCCGGGCACGCGGTTACGCTCGGCGGTGATTACTTTCTGGAATTGGTGCTCGCGCGGGTCGGACCATTGCTCGACGAGATCAAGCGCGAACTGACGGCAGAACGCGGCCGGCTGGCGCGCCAGCTGCTTGTAGCGCGGCTCTTCCAACCGGCTCGCCGAACTGGCGGGGCCGTGCTCGGCCACGATCGCTTCGAGGATCGCGGCCTTGCCGGAGAAATGATTGTAGAGGCTGCTTTCGCGAATGCCGACGCGGCGCGCAAGCTCGCGCATCGAGGCGCCGCCATAGCCGCTCTGCGCGAACAGATTGAGCGCTTCGGAGAGGATGCGCTCGCGGGTCGTGGGCGCAGCCGCTTCCGCCGCGCTGGAGGTGTGGACAGCCATTTGGCTTGACTAACGAACGATCGTTCGCTAGTCAACCGTACGAACGATCGTTCGTTTCGCCAGTCTGGCGGCAGCGGTCGCGGCCCCGCAAGTCCGCTTCGGGCGCTGTTCTCGCGTTTCAACTCCGCTCCAATGAGAGGCGGAGAGCAATTTTGGGGAGACGACCTCATGGCGCGCTTTGCCCGCCTTCGCCTTCGTGCGGCCTGCATCCTGTTGCCGCTGCTCGCAGCCAGTGCCGTTCAGGCCCAAAGCGCGAAATACGATCCCGGCGCCGACGACAAGACCATCAAGATCGGCACCACCGCGCCGCTGAGCGGGCCAGTGTCCGCCTTCGCGCAGATCGCGAAATCGGCGGAGGCCTATTTCCGCAAGGTGAACGACGACGGCGGCGTCAACGGCCGGCGCATCCAGATGATCATCGCCGATGATGCCTACAGCCCGCCGAAGACGGTGGAGCAGACCCGGCGGCTGGTCGAGAGCGAGGAGGTGCTGCTGATCTTCGGCGGCGTCGGCACGCCGACCAACAGCGCCGTGCACAAATATCTCAACGACCGCAAGGTGCCGCAGCTCTTCCTGGGCTCTGGCGCCGCGAAATGGGACGATCCCAAGAACTTTCCGTGGACCGTTGGCTGGCAGCCGACCTATCGCGACGAGGCGATCGCCTACGCGAAGTACATCAAGGCGAGCCATGCCAACGCGAAGATCGGCGTGCTCTACCAGAACGACGATCTCGGCAAGGATTATCTGAAGGCGTTGGAGGAAGGGCTCGGCAGCGGCGAGGCCATTGTCGCGCGCGCGGCTTACGAGACCTCGGCGCCGACGGTCGATACGCAAATCCTGCAGCTCAAGACCGCAGGCGCAGAAATCGTGCTGGTGGCGGCAACGCCAAAATTCGCGGCGCAGGCGATCCGCAAGATCGGCGAGATCGGGTGGAAGCCTGTCACCATCATCTCCAATGTCTCGGCCTCGATCAGCGGCGTGCTGGAGCCGGCCGGCAAGGACAATTCCACCGGCGTGATCTCCAGCCAGTACCTGAAGGACGCCACCGATCCCGCATCGAAGGACGATGCCGGCTACAAGGAATGGCCGGCGTTCATGGACAAGTATTTGCCGGATGCCAACAAGAACGACTGGCTCAACGTCTACGGCTACACTATCGCTCAGACGCTGGTGACGGTGCTGAAGGCGTCCGGAAACGACCTCACCCGCGCCAATGTGCTGAAGCAGGCCACGACGCTCAAGGACGTAAAGCTGCCGATGCTGATCAACGGCACCGCGGTGAACAATTCGCCCGAGCACTACACGCCGATGACGAGCCTCCAGCTCATCCGCTTCGACGGCACGCGCTGGGTGCCGTTCGGCGATCTCCTGAAGAACTGAGCCCATGCGGCAGGTCAGGATCGGCAGCATGCGGATCGATCTCGTCAGCGAGATCCCTTCGCTTGCCTTCGAGAAGACCTGGCTGTTCGCCAACGTCACCGACGAGGTGATCGCGGAGAACCGGAGCTGGCTCGATCACCGCTATATCGAACCGGAGACCGGACGCTTCATCCTCAGCCACCACTCCTATCTCGTGCGCACGCCGCGCTGGACCGCCATCGTCGACACCTGCTGCGGCAATCACAAGCCGCGGCCGCGCGTGCCGGCGTGGGACAACCTCAACCGGCCTTACCTCGACAACATGCAGGCGCTGGGCGTTGCCCCTGAAGAGGTCGACTTCGTGATGTGCACGCACCTGCATGTCGATCACGTCGGCTGGAACACGCGGCTCCTCGACGGCCGCTGGGTGCCGACCTTCCCCAACGCACGTTATCTGATGGGACGCGAGGAGTACCGCCACTTCGAGGCCGCGCACAATGCCGCGCCGAAACGCCCGGTCAACCACGGCTCTTTCGAGGACTCCGTGCTGCCGGTCGTCGCCGCCGGCCTCGCCGAGCTGGTCGAGACCGATCATCGCGTGTTCAGCGATCGCGACGCAGGCTTACGCTTTGCGCCAGCGCCGGGCCACACCGCCGGCAACATGCAGATCCACCTCAATGGCGGCCACGATCATGCGGTGATGTCAGGCGACGTCATCCACCATCCCATCCAGTGCGCCGCGCCGTGGCTGTCGAATGCCGCCGACATCGATCCGGCCGCGGCGGTCGCGACGCGGATGGCGCTGCTGGAGGAGCTCGCGGACACGCCGAGCTATCTGCTCACCGGCCATTTTCCGGCGCCGACCGCCGGGCGCGTGATCCGGCACGGCGAGGCCTACAGATTTCATTTCGAGGATTAGGGGAAGCCATCATGATGCTGCGCACCGTCACGCTGTCGTTGCTCGCATTGCTGTCGGCGGCGCTGCCGGCACGCGCCGAGGATCCTGCCGCCTACCCCACCCACAAGATCAAAATGCTTCTGCCCTATGCGGCCGGCGGCGGCGGCGACGTGATCGGCCGCTTGCTCGCCGACAAGATGGGCAAGACGCTAGGACAGGGCGTCTATATCGAGAACCACACGGGTGCTGCCGGCACACTCGGCACGCAGATGGTCGCGGCGTCGCCGAACGACGGCTACACCATCACCGTCGGCGGCGTGACCACGCATGTGCTGGCGCCGGCGATCTATCCAAAACTGCCCTACGATTCGATTAAGGATTTTACGACGATCGGACGCATCGGGACGTCCTCGATCATGCTGGTGGCGACCAAAGACTTTGCTGCCAATGACATCAAGGGCCTGATCGCGCTTTCCAAGAAGGGCGAGCCGATCCAGTACGGCAGCTGGGGCGTCGGCTCGACCGGACAATTCTGTGCGGAAATCCTGATGCAGCAGACCGGCATTAAGATGGATCACGTGCCGTTCAACGGCATCGCCAAACTCGCGGGCGACCTGCTTGGCGGCCACATCTCGCTCGCGACGCTCGACATGGCGACCGCGACGCCGCTGGTGAAGGACGGCTCTATCAAGGCGCTGGCCGCCTGCGGCGAGCGCTCGCCGAGCCTGCCTGACGTCGCAACCTACAAGGAACAGGGCGTGCCGTTCGACCGCAGCCTGTCCTGGGCGATGTATGGTCCCGCCGGCCTCGCGCCGCCGATCGCACAGAAATTGTCGGCGGCGTTGAAGGACGCGCTGGGCGATGCCGAGGTGAAGGAGAAGCTTTTGGGGCTCGGCATCACGCCGCAATACGTGCCTGGCGACGAGCAGCGCGACATCAACGCCCGCGACATCGCGGCCTGGAAGCAGGTTGCCAGGGACGCAGGCATCGAAGTCAAGTGACGATCGCGAGCGATCAGAAGGGAGCGCGGGCATGAGCCGCATTTTCGGCGCGGTGCGCCAGAACGGATACGTCGTGCGGGACATCCGGGCCGCGATGAAGCATTGGATCGAGGTGATGGGCGTCGGCCCCTGGTACTACATGGACCGCGTCAAGACCGACTGGTTCCGCCATCGCGGCCAGGACTCCGCGGTCGAGATGAGCATTGCGCTGGCCAATTCCGGCGATCTCCAGATCGAGCTGATCCAGCAGCGCAACGATGCGCCCTCGCTGTACAAGGAATTCCTCGACGCCGGCCACGAGGGCCTCCAGCACATGTCCTACTGGAGCCACGACTATCAGGCGCTCTACGACAAGGCACTCGGGCTCGGCTACAGGATAGGCCATGAAGGCCAGATCGGCGGAGACAAGGGACGCTTTGCCTATTTCGACACGCAGGCCCATCCAGGAACCATCATCGAAATCTCCGACATCAGCGGCACCAAGGGGCCGTTCTTCGAGAAGGTCCGGCAGGCGGCGATGACCTGGGACGGGACGCGGCCGATCCGCGAAGTCGGCGGAGCGAAACCTTAAAATCCGACCGCAGGATTGCGACCGGAAGAGGCCGCAGATGCGGTACGACCGCGATCCATGGTAGCATGAACCTCGTGTCCGAACCTTCAGCGAGGCAAGCATGTCCAACACTGACAAGGTTTTCGCCGGCTCGATTCCGAAAATCTACGACGAGTATCTCGTCCCGCTGATCTTTGCCCACTACGCCGCCGACATCGCGAAGCGTATCGCGGCTCTTTCCCCGTCGACGATACTGGAAACCGCGGCAGGTACCGGCGCCGTTACGCGGGCCGTGACCGCGGCGCTGCCTCCCGGCATCCGTTACGTCGCAACCGATCTCAACGAGCCGATGCTCGCGATCGCGGCGCAGCGCCAGGGTGAGGACCCGCGCATGACATGGCGTCAGGCGGATGCCACCGCCCTGCCCTTTGACGAAGCCGCGTTCGACGCGGTCTGCTGCCAGTTCGGTGTCATGTTCTTTCCCGACCGCGTCAAAGGCTATGCCGAGGCAAAGCGGGTGTTGCGACCGGAAGGCACGTTCGTATTCAACGTCTGGGACCGCATCGAGGAGAACGTGTTCGCTGACGACGCCACCGCCGCGCTCGGAAAAATGTTTCCCGATGATCCGCCCCGTTTCATGGTGCGGACGCCGCATGGCTATCACGACAAGGCCATTATCAGAGCCGATCTGGAACAAGCGGGCTTCCGCCACATCTCGATCCAAACGCTTGCTGCGGTGAGCCGCGCGCCGTCGGCCGAGTATGTCGCGATCGCGCTCTGCCAGGGTACGCCGCTGCGGAGCGAGATCGAGGCCAGGGATGCCAGCAAGCTTCAGGCTGCGACCGACCTCGTCGCCGAGGCACTCCGATCGCGCCATGGGTCCGGAGCGGTCGAAGGCAAGATTCAGGCGATCGTGATCGAGGCTCGGCCGTAGGTGCGGACCCTCAGCGCAGGTTTGCGCGAAGCTCGCGCACGCCGCGTCCGAGCCGTTCCCGCAAGAGCGTCCGGAGCGTCGCGCCGTCCTCATAGCCGACCTCGGCGGCGATCGCATCGACGTCGAGACCGCTGCCATGCAGCAGTGACTGCGCGCGCTCGACTCGCAGATCCTGAAAGTAGGAGAGCGGAGACTTACCGAGCACCGACTCGCACCGGCGCTGCAAGGTGCGTGCGCTCGTCGCGAGCGCACTGGCGGCCTCCTGCAGCGAAAACCCTTGCTTGAGATGTTCGCGCGCCCAGCGCTCGAAACGCTGGATGAGCGGATCGGCCTGCGCGAGGTGATTGGGAATGATGAAGGGCGCCTGCAGGGAGCGCAGGTCGGCGAGCAGATAGCGCGACACGACGGCCGCGAGCTCGGGGCTCGCCTGGCGTATGAACCACAGCGCAAGATCGAGATGCCCCATCGCAGCGCCCGCCGTGACGACGCGGTCCGATGTCACCAGCATGCGTGCCTCATCGAGACGAACATTGGGGTAGCGTTGGCGAAACAAGGGTGACAGCCACCACGTGGTGGTCGCGTCCCGTCCATCGAGCAGCCCCGCCTCCGCCAGCACGAAGGTACCGATGCAGGACGCGGCGATGCGCGCGCCCTCGGCGTACCAGGACTGGAGCTGTTTCACTGCCTCTCTGACATCGCGCCGGTCGAGCGCCGGAATCAGCTGTTCCGGCCGGCTCGTATTCAACGCCGGCACGATGACCCAGTCCGGCTTCAGATCGGATGTTACCGATTTGACGGGGATCGCAAAGCCCTGCCCGGATCGGACCTTCTTCCGCACGCCGACAATTGAGACATCGAAGTGGGGCGCTCCGCCCGTTTGAGCGGCTGCGAAATTGTTGGCGATGGTGAATGCATCGAGCGTCACGGTCAGCCCGGTGTCCCAAAATCCCTCCAGGGCGAGCAATTGAATGCGCATGGCGGAAACGCTCTCAAAGTTGTCGTTTACGACACTACCGTTCGAACGGAAGCAAGCCTAGCTTGCGATGCAACGGCAACCGGAACGAAGGCCTTCATCGCGATCGATAGATAAGAGCAATCATCTGAACAAACAAAGCTATTCCAGATGTTCGCTCGAGGAATCGATGGCGTAAACGCCTCTAAAAATGGCGTTTTTGCCAACATTGCAGGAGGCCCTTGATCCGATGCCGTCCACTGACAAGCAGCAATCCAAAGGAGCCCACATGAAAGTCATCGCCATCGGTAACATCGGCAAGGCACCGACACCCGAGCAGCGGCAGCAGATCATGCCGAGGGAAGTGCCGGCCACGCTCAAGCTCTATCTCGACGGGAAGATCGAGCAGTTCTGGTTTCGCCAGGACAAGCCCGGCGTGATCTTCCTGATGAACGTCGAATCCCTCGAACAGGCCAAGGCGACCGTGGAAGCACTGCCGCTCGTCACCCACGGCTTCGCCACTTACGAGCTGATGCAAGTCGGTCCGCTCGCGCCGCTGGGCATGCTCATCCAGGGCAGGTGACCGCGCGTCAGACCGACGCGACGCTTCCACCAACCTTCCGAACCGGCCCGCATCGCCGCCGTTCCACGGCGGCGATGCAACGTGCGGCAATCGCTGCCGGCGAAGCATGACTAAATGAAGAGCGTAAACCTCGGAACATGGAGGATTTCAAATGAAGCTTACACTCGCTGCCGGTCTCCTGGCATTCGCCCTGTGCCTGACCTCCGCCGTCCCCGGACGAGCGCAATCACCCACGCCACCGACACCGACCACCCGAATTCTCGCGATCGGCACGGTAAACCCCGGCGCCGATGTCGCCGCTGCGCGCGCCATCCTGCCGATGGAAGTGCGCGAGACGGTGAAGCTCTATCTCGATGGCAAAATCGACCAGTGGTACTCGCTGCAAAATCGTGTCGGCGTCGCGTTCATCCTGAACGTCACGGATATCGCGGCCGCTCATGACATGCTCGAAAAGCTGCCCCTGGGGCAGGCTCATCTCATGAGCTTCGAGCTGATCCCGCTTGGCCCGCTCAATCCGCTTCGGCAGTTGCAGGGCATGTCGACGGGTCCACAGTAGACAGCCGGTATGCCCGTCGTCGGCGCCGCTGCGGTCGCCGACGACAAATATCTTCAGCTCAGGCGATGACGCGGCCCAGCGCGGCGCGCCGTCCTACCAGAAGCCCCGCTGCATCGGCTGCGCCGGCTGATAATACTGATACTGGCCGCGGCGGCGCGGATTGACGGGCTGCGGGTTCGGCTGCGGCTGGAAGAAGAAGCCGAAGCCGTTGCCGCCATTGCCCCAGCTGTCATCGCTTGCCATTTCCATCGGCGGCGGCGCGGTCGGCTTGCGGGTGATGAAGCCGCCCTGCGGATGATTGCTCAGCACCGCGACGAACTCGGTGCGGTAGTTGGTCTCGGCACTCAGCGGCTCGTCCGAAATCACGATCGACGAACGCGGCAATGCCGTCGGCCCGATGCGATCCCAGACGTCCTGCGGAATGGTGATGCGGTCGAGCGCGTCCTTGGCGTCGTCGCCGTTCTCGATCGTGACCACGCTCCAGCGCAGGCCGGTATCGGCCTTCGCCATCGCGGTGAAGATATGCGTGCCGAGCGGCTGGTCGGGATTGCGGATGGTGACGGGCACCTCGATGCTGGTGTCGAACACTTCGCCGCCGCCATCCGGCGCCGGCTTGTGCGTGTTCCGCCGCACGTAGAGCTTCTGCGTCGCGCGGCTGATGTAAACGGACACCGGCTCAAGCGCGAGCTTGGCGTCGGTCGCAGCCGTCACGGCATCGGCCTTCCTGGTTGCCGCGACCTTTGCGGCCTCCTTGGTGGCGGCAACGGCGTCGCGCTTCGGCTGCGCGGTGGCCTTGGCGGCATCGAGCGCCGACGCAGCGTCGGCGGCCTTGGTCGCAACCTTCTGCTTCAGTTCCTCGGCCTGCGCCCGCGCCTGATCGGTCTTGGCGGCCGCGATCTTCTTGTCGGCGAAAGCGAGCTCGGCGTCGGCCTTGGCCTTCTGCTGTTCCAGCTTGCGCAGCGATGCGGGAAGCGACGCGGCCTCCTTCGCGGCCGCGGCCGCAGCCTTCTTGGCCTCGGCGGCAGCCTGGATCGCCTCCTCGGCTTCAGCGGAGAGCTTGTCGGACCGGTTCGGCACGGCCGCGATGGCCTCGCGCTTCGGCACGAACAGCGAGGGATGAGTGAAATCGATCGGGGCCGCGTCGTTCGGCGAGATGATCACGCGCATGCCGATGTTGGTTTTGTCGAACAGGCCCTCGGCAAAGCCGAAGGGCATCCGCACGCAGCCGTGCGAAGCGGCATAGCCGGGCAGCGGCCCGCCATGCAGCGCGATGCCGTTCCAGGTGATGCGCTGCATGTTGGGCATCCAGGCATCGTCATACATGGTCGAACGGTGGTCCTTGTCCTTCTCGACGATGGCAAAGACGCCGGCCGGCGTCTCGCGTCCCGTCGTGCCGGTCGAGACCGGCGCACGCAGGATCCAGCCGTCGGCATCGTAGAAGGTGACCTGCTGGCTCTTGATCGACACGATCGCCATGATCGGCTCGCCGGCCTCGCGCGGCGCCACCGCCTCGGCCGGCTGGCGGGCCTGCTTGGCCGCCTCGGCGCTTCCGCTCAGCGCCGTCAGGGCAACGGCCGTTGCGAGCGCAACAAGTCCGGGGGGCCGCCAACGCCGCATCGCCGTGGTGGATTGCGCCGTCGTCATCAGGTCTTTCATGCCATTCCCCGGTCCAGTACCAGTCCGCGCCTTACGTCGATCACGTCAGATTGCGATCTTTGAATTAAGAATTCGCAGCCACCTTGCGTTCCGTATCCGGCAATATTCGGACCTATCAGGCGGCAAATCTCTCATATACGAGGGCTCGCGCGGGCGGAAGATGGGCTGGGGCCGGAGCTGGCCCGGGGCTGGTCACGAATCGCTGCGGCACAATGTCCGGTTAGTGGGTACGGCGCCCGATCAGCCGGGTCATTGCAGCGCCGAACAGGCCGAACAGCGCATACACCATGAGCGGCAGAGCGTGCGCGGCAGCCTGCCCGACCGGTTCGTGCTCCACGATTAGCAGGACCGCGAACACGGTCAGGCTCAGGAGGACGCAGATGAGGGCGGCAGCAAGGCCCAGCCTGCGCAGAACGAAGGCAAAGTCGGCGGTGGTCATGACCGCATCCGGGGCGAAGATGAACAGACCTACGCTAGACCCGCCCGCGACAGCAGGATGTGACCGTCATCACAGAGAGTCGGTTCCCGAACGCCGGCCGGCTCAGGACGCGACACCAACCGCCTTGCTGTCGACCGCCGCCTGGATTTCCGCATCGCTCAGGCCGGCCTCGCGCAACACCTCGCGCGAATGCTCGCCGAGGCGCGGCGCCATGCGATGGATGCCGGCCGGGCTTTCCGAGAATTTCGTCGCGGGCCGCGCCTGCCGGATTCGGCCTTCGGTCGGATGATCGATATCCGCAAACAATGCGACGGCGGCGAGATGCGGCTGCTCGCCGATCTCGGTGAGCCGGGCGAAGGCGGTGTGCGGCACGTCCAGCCGCAGCAGCAATTCCTCCCACTCCGCGGTGGTGCGGGTCGGCCCGATCTCGCTCATGCGGTCATAGACCTTGTCGATGTTCTGGGAACGAAGCACGGGATCGCGCACCCCGAGTTCCTCGATCAGCTCGGAACGGCCGACAGCCTCGAAGAAGGCGCACCAATTGTCTCCGGAGTAAGGCAGCATCGTCAGCCAGCCGTCCTTGGTCTGCACCGGGCGCCGGTTCTTCATCCGCTTGTAGCCGGTCGGGCCGATCGGCGGATCGAACGCGTGTCCGCCCAGCATCTCGATGCTGTTGAAGCCGGCGATGGTTTCCAGCATGGGGACTTCGACCATCTGGCCCTGCCCGCTGCGCTCGCGCCGGAACAAGGCCGCGGACACCGCGCCGACCATCGCCATCGCGCAGATCTTGTCGCCGATCAGGCTCGGAACGAATTCCGGCTCCTCGTCCGATCCGATCGATGACGCAAGGCCTGAAGCCGCCTGGATGATCTCGTCGAATGCGGGGCGCGCCGCCCACGGCCCGTCCTGGCCGAAGCCGGTCGCCGCGGCATAGATCAGCCGCGGATTGAGCTTTGCGCAGGCCTCGTAACCGAAGCCGAGCCGCGCCATCGCCGCGGGTCGCACATTGGTGACGAGCGCATCGACCGTCGGGATCAGTTTTGCCAGCGCGGCCTTGCCGTCAGGATGCTTCAGGTCGAGCGCGAGGCTGCGCTTGTTGCGGTTGACGGCCATGAACTGGCCGCTCATGCCGCGGTTCCGGAACACGCCGGTGTAGCGCCAGGTATCGCCCGCGGGCGGCTCGACCTTGATGACATCGGCGCCCCAGTCGCCGAGCATCTGCGCGGCGTAGGGGCCGAACAGCACGCTCGTCAGATCGAGAACGCGGATACCGCTGAGGGGACCGGTCGGTGTCATCGTCGTTTCACTGTCGTTGGAGGAAGCAACTGTGGGATAAGACGGGCGGGCAAGGCTGTGCCAGCCCGCCCGTCACACTGCGTCGATCCTATTCGCCGATCACGTCGCCGAACAGCTCCCAGGACTTGCCGTTGAAGCGCGCCATCTGCAACTGCCGGATCGGCGTCACCTGCTCGGCCGAGGTGTTGAGCTTGATGCCCGGCAGCAGCATCGGCAATTCGACGTCCTTGAACGACTGCGTCTGCTTCATCAAATTGGCGCGGGTGAGGTCGTTGCCGGCGCGCTGCAGCACCAGCTCCATGATCTGCGCCATGGTGTAGCCGGTGACGTTGAAGACGTCGGCCGGATCGGCGCTCGAATTGTACGTCTTCATCCACTCGCGCCAGGCTTTCATGCCGGAATCATTCTCCCAGCGCGGATCACCGGGATCCTTCTGGAAAGCACCGGTGACGATGCCGACGGAATTGTCGAGCCCGGCCGGCACCAGCACGGAGCCGACGGAGTTGGAAACGGCGGGAAGGATGATCTGCGGCTTCCAGCCGAGCTCGGCGATCTTCTTGATCGCTTGCGCCGCGAATTTCGGCGTGCACTCGTTGAAAACAACGTCGGCGCCGGCGGCCTTGAACTTGACGATCTGGGAGTCGACGGTCGGATCCGATGTCTCGTAGGTGGCCTCGGACACGATCTGGTTGACGTGCTCCCCTAACCCTTCCTTGAAGCCGGCGAGATAGTCGCGCCCGGGATCTTCGTTCGGCGTGATGACGGCGATTTTGGCATTCGGCTTGTTCGCAAGAATCCACTTGGCATAGATGCGGCCTTCGGTCCGGTAGGTCGGCTGCGAACCGGTGGTCCAGGGAAAATGCTGCGGATCGTTCCAGCGGCTGGCGCCGCTCGACGGGAACAGCTGCGGGATCTTCTTGGCGTTGAGGTATTTCTGCGCGGCGATGTTGGGACCGGTGCCGAGCATCGAGAACATCGCCAGCACCTCGTCGCTCTCGGCGAGGCGGCGAATCTGCTCGACCGTCTTCGACGGCGAATAACCGTCGTCCATGCTGAGCAGCTCGACCTTGCGGCCGTTGATGCCGCCCTTGTCGTTGAGCATCTTGAAATAGGCGATCTCGGCGCGGCCAATCGCGGAATAGGCGGAGGCCGGTCCCGAGTAGGGCATGGTCTGCCCGAGCTTGATCGACGTGTCGGTCGCGCCGGTGTCGTAGTTTCCGGCCGTCGCGGCCGAAGCGGCGCCCAGCGCCGCAAGCAGAGCAACGACTCCACGGACCAGTTGTCTTCCCGACATGCTCGGCATCTCCTTCCCAGGCAAGACGCATCGACGCGCGAGCTCACAGGCTGCCGCCGGCGCCCTCCACTTTCTTCTTGGTTATCATCGGCCGCATCGATTGCGATGCCGGCGAGCGCGACGATACAAGGATTATGAAGCGTGAGATGTAGCGAAGAATTCAGATGCGTATGCGCGGCTTGCAGCCGTTCTATTTTGCGCGCTCGTTACACGGCAATGTGAGCGTCAGACCTCGAGCCATGCGTCAGACTTCAAGCCATTCCTGGCGCACGGCGGCATTGGCCTTGAGCTCGTCCGGCGTCCCCTCGAACACGACGCGGCCGTGACCCATGATGTAGACGCGCTTCGAGATCCGCATCGCGATCGAGAGCTTCTGCTCGACCAGCAGGATTGCGACGCCGGCCTGCGCGATGCGCGCAATGAGATCGCCGACCTGCTGCACGATGAGCGGGGCGAGACCCTCGGTCGGCTCGTCGATCATGATCAGGTCCGGATCGCCCATCAGCGTCCGGCAGGTGGTGAGCATCTGCTTTTCGCCGCCCGACAGCACGCCTGCGGCCGTATCGGCACGCGCGGCGAGATTGGGGAACATCTCGAGCATGTCCTCAAGCCGCCATTTGCCGGGGCGGCGCGTGTCCTTGACGCCGAGCAGGAGGTTTTGGCGAACCGTCAGGCTCGGGAAGATATCGCGATGCTCGGGCACATAGCCGAGGCCGAGGTGCGCGATCTTGTAGCTGGGAAGGCCGGCGATGTCCTTGCCCTTGAAGCGGATCGTGCCTTGCGGCGCGACCTCGCCCATGATCGCCTTGACCGTGGTCGAGCGGCCGACACCGTTGCGGCCGAGCAGGCTCACGACCTCGCCCGCGGCGACGTCAAGGTCGACGCCCTGGAGGATGTGGCTCTTGCCGTAATAGGCGTGGAGATCCCTGACCTCGAGCATCAATGCGCTTCCTCGCCGAGATAGGCTTCCTTGACCTTCGGATCGCGCCGGATCTCTTCCGGCGTGCCCGAGGCGATGATGTGGCCGTAGACCAGCACGGAGATGCGGTCGGCAAGGCCGAATACGACGCTCATGTCGTGCTCGACGATGACCAGGGTCTTGCCCTCGGTCAGTCGCCGGATCAGCGACACCGCGCGGTCGGTTTCGGCGTGGCTCATGCCGGCGGTCGGCTCGTCGAGCATGACGACCGTGGCCCCGCTCGCGATGGTGATGCCGATCTCGAGCTCGCGCTGCTCGGCATAGGTCAGAAGTCCCGCCGGAACATCGCGCCGATGGGTGAGATGGATGTCGTCCAGGATCTGGGCCGTGCGCTCGCGCACTTCCGGCAGGCTGTCGACGTTCTTCCAGAAGGCGTAGCGATGCCCCGTCGCCCACAGCACGGCACAGCGGACGTTCTCCCAGACCGACATGCGGGCGAACACGTTGGTGACCTGGAACGAGCGCGACAGGCCGCGCCGGTTGATCTCGAACGGCCGCAGGCCGGAGATCACATCGCCGTTCAGCTTCACCTCGCCCGAGGTCGGCTTGATGTGGCCGCTGATCAGATTGAACGTCGTGGATTTTCCGGCGCCGTTCGGGCCGATGACGGCGTGACGCTCGCCTTTCGCGACGCTGAGGTTGAGGTCGCGGATGATGCCGACATTGCCGAAGCGCTTTTCGACGGCGCGGACTTCGATGGCTGCGTTCTTTCCAGATACCGCTCCGCTCGTGCCAGATACCGCTCCGCTCATGCCAGATACCCCCGGTCACGGGCGACCGTCGCAGCCCTGTCCCACGCGTCCGCGATCCTCCGCCAGCTCAGCCGCGCGACGAACGCACCGCCGACGACGAGAACTGCTGCGGAAATCCACGTCACCGGGGACTTCGCATTGAAGGGAATGCCGAACAGGTTGATCGGGTCGCCGCCGGAATAGCGCGCGACCGTCTCGATGGTGAGGATGACGCCGCAGGCGAGCGCCAGGGTCGGCACAATAGCGACGAGATAGGACGGGATCACCGTCCACAGCGTTCCGGCGCGAACCAGCGGCCGGTGCATCATCAACAGGCCGGCGATACCGCCCGGCGCGAACATCACGATGCCGATGAAGATGATGCCGAAATAGAGCTGCCAGACGCTGGTGAGGCCTGTCAGCCCGAGCTGGAGATAGGTCACCAGGATCGCGCCGAGGATCGGCCCGAAGAAATAGGCGATGCCGCCGATGAAGGTGGAGAACAGCACCAGACCGGACTGGATCGCACCGAGCAGCGCGGAGTTCGCGATCTCGAAATTGATCGCGGTCAGGCCGCCGGCGACGCCCGCGAAGAACCCGGCAAAGCAATAAGCGAGATAGCGAACGACGTGAGGATCGTAGCCGATGAACTGGACACGCTCGGGATTGTCGCGGACGGCATTGCTGATCCGTCCCAGGGGCGTCCGGGTCAGCGCGTACATCACGATGGCCGACAGCACCAGCCAGAACGCGATCAGATAATAGACCTGAAGCTGCGGCCCGAACGACCAGCCGAACATCTTGGGCAACGCCGTGCGATCCGTGGTGATGCCGGCCTCGCCGCCGAACACCGAGCGCAGGATCAGTGAGGACGACGCCACCAATTCGCCGATGCCGAGCGAGATCATCGCGAACACGGTGCCGGCGCGCTTGGTCATGACCCAGCCGATGATGACAGCGAAGACGAGACCACCGATCCCGCCGAACAGCGGAATGAACGGCAGCGGGATCGGCCAGCCGTGCGACACCACCGCATTCATCATGTGGCAGGCCGCGAAGCCGCCGAGGCCGTAATGCACGGCGTGACCGAACGACAGCAGTCCGGTCTGGCCGAGCAGGATGTTGTAGGACAGCGCGAAGACGATCGCGATGCCGATCAGGCTGAACGACGTCAGCGAGCCGCCGGAGGAGAAGATCAGCGGCAGGACGATCAGCGCTGCGATGCCGATCAGCCAGACGCCGTAGAAGCGCAGGCCGTCGCCGGCGGGCTTCGATGTCGAAATCGGTTTGGCGGTCATGACTCGCGCGTCCCCATCAGGCCCATGGGGCGAACGATCAGAATGAGCACCAGCAGCATATAGGGAACGATCGGCGCGACCTGCGCGATCGTGACGTTCCAGATGTCGGTGAGGACCGACGGTCCCGTCGACGGATCGAGCGGTCCGAACGCACTCGCCAGCGAGCCGTTCAGCGCCACCGCAAAGGTCTGCACCAGTCCGATGACGAGCGAGGCGATGAAAGCGCCGGGCAAGGAGCCGAGGCCACCGAACACGATGACGACGAACAGGATGGGCCCGAGTGCTGCGGCCATGTCCGACTGCGTCACCAGGGCCGGTCCGGCAATGACGCCGGCAATGCCGGCGAGCGCGCTGCCGACGCCGAACACCACCATGAACACGCGCCCGACATTGTGGCCGAGATGCCCGACCATGTGCGGATGCGTCAGCGCCGCCTGCACGATCAGGCCGACGCGGGTGCGCTTGAGCACGACCAGCAGCGCCACGAAGATCACGACCGACACGGCCAGCATGAAGATCTTGTAGGCGGGATAGTTGGTCGAGAAGATCGTGAAGGCCGGGAAGTCGAGCAGCGCCGGCACGCGATAGTCGACCGGGCTCTTGCCCCAGATCATCGACACGATTTCTTCGATCGCAAAAGCCAGACCGAAGGTCAGCAGCAATTCCGCGACATGGCCGTGCTTGTGGGTGTTGCGCAGGCCGTAGCGCTCCACCGCCATGCCGATGGCGCCGACCAGTAGCGGCGCCAGCACCAGCGCCGGCCAGAAGCCGATCCACTTGGTGAGCTGGAAGCCGAAGAAGGCGCCGAGCATGTAGAAGCTGGCATGCGCGAAGTTGAGCACGCCCATCATGCTGAAGATGACGGTCAGCCCGCTCGACAGCAGGAAGAGCAGCATGCCGAACAGCACGCCGTTCAGGGTCGAAATGACAATGAGTTCAAGCACAGCGCACTCGTCTCTGTCCGGGGCCTGATGGCCCCGGTGAACATCGCCCAATCAAGAATAGTCCGGCCACCGCCTTCCCGCGACCGATGTCGGCCGCGGGAAAACGACGGATGTCGTGATTACGGCCGCGCCATCTTGCAGGTCGTGGGGACCATGGCCTGCGCCGTGTCGACCTTGGAGACGAGGTGCCAGCCCCAGCCGGTGTTTTCCTCGTCGAAGGGCTCATTCTCGGTCAGCTTGCCGAAGGAGGAAATGTAGATCGGCTGAAGGAACTGGTGGTCGTCCTTGCGCATGATGCCGGTGCCGCCGTCCAGAACCTCGAACTTCAGGTCCTCGAGCGCCGCCGCCACCTTCACGGGGTCGATCGAGTTGGCCTTCTCGGCAGCCGCCTTGAACATGCGCATCTCGTTGACCGCACGCGGGTACCAGAGCGACAGATTGACCTTGGCGCGGAACGCCTTCTCGTAATCCATCGCAACCTTGTTGCCGGAATTCGCAAAGCCTTCGGTGATCTGGAAGACCTGATGATCGAGACCGGTCTGCTTGACGGCAGTGGGGCCGCCGGCGCCGCCGGCATAATAAGTGTACCAGTTGACCTTCAGGCCGGCGTCAGCGGCAGCCTTGAGCAGCAGAGCGAAGTCCTGGCCCCAGTTGCCGGTAACGACGCTGTCGGCGCCGGACGCCTTGATCTTGGCGATATAGGGCGAGAAATCGGTGACCTTCAGCAGCGGATGCAGCTCGTCGCCGACGATCTGGATGTCGGGCCGCTTGGCGCCGAGCATCTTGCGCGCGTCGGAGCGGACGGACTGACCGAACGAATAGTCCTGGTTGATCAGGTACACCTTTTTGATCGAGGCGGTGTCCTTCATGTAGTTGGTGAGCGCCTCCATCTTGATGTCGGAGCTCGCATCCCAGCGGAAATGCCAGTAGCTGCACTTCTCGTTGGTCAGGCTGGGATCGACGGCGGCGTAGTTGAAGTACAGCACTTCCTTGCCGGGATTGCGCGTGTTGTTCTTGGTGACGAAATCCGACAGCGCCGCGCCGACGGACGAGCCGTTGCCTTGCGTGATGTAGTGGACCCCGGCGTCGATCGCCTTCTGGGCCTGCACCAGGCTTTCCTGCGGATTGGTCTTGTTGTCGAGCGGCACGATCTCGATCTTGTGGCCGAGAATGCCGCCCTTGGCGTTGAGCTCGTCGGCCAGATACTGGAATGTCTTCAGACCACCCTCGCCGACGCTGGCACCACCGCCGGAGAGCGGATCGATGTAGCCGATCTTGAGGGTGTCCTCAGCCGACGCGGCATGACCGAGCATCGGGGCGATCACGGCAATGGCCAAAGTGAGCTTGCGCATTTTTTCGTTTCCTCGCTGGCTATCGACTTTAGTCGATGGGCTTTTTGCGCATGTTGCAGCGCAATTGCAGATCCCTAATGAGCAGAACGAACTTTGATTTTCAAGCTCGGCGAGACATGGCTCCGGCCATCGTTATGAAATGTGAAGGCGGCTACCCGTCTCGCCGGCAGCTTTCCGCGACGAGGAATAGAACGCAAGGGGAAACTGGCCTGCGCGGCGCCTGACGACGCAGGTGTCGCAGCCGTCTACAGGCTGCGATAGTTCGCGATTCCCGACAGGTCGGGCGTGAATCCGAGCCCCGGTTCCTCGCCGAGGACGATCGTACCATCCGTGACACTGGCAACGGCACCGCAGAACCGGTCGCGCAGCGGATTGTCGTTGGCATCGACCTCGAGCCAACCGTCGCCGCCGATGCCCGCCAGCAGATGCGCCGAGGCGAGCAGTCCGATGCCGCCGCCGAGATAATGCGGGCAGAACGTCTTGCCCGCCTTCAGAATGTCGCGCGCGACGCCAGCGCATGCGCTCAGTCCGCCCCATTTCGCGATGTCGGGCTGAACGACGCCGAGCACGTCTTCGGCCAGGACGTCCTTGAATCCCTCGACGCTCGAAATGTTCTCGCCCGCGGCAATCGGCATTTTCGCGGCTGCCCGCAGCCGGCGCCATTCCTCGCGCGGCCGGTCGGCGCGGATGGGCTCCTCCAGCCATCGCAGATCGAACGCGGCCAACCGCGGCACCATCTCCAGCGCCTGATCGACCGACCAGCCCTGATTGGCATCGGCAGCGAGCATGCCTGCACCGACGATCGCGCGCAGCGCGGCCAGATTGGCGAGGTCGGTCTCGGCACCGAAGCCGACCTTCAGCTTCAACGCGCGATGGCCACGCGCGAGCGCGGCTTCGGCCGTCTGCGCGGCGCCGCCCGGATTGATGCCGCTGGCATAGACCTTGATCCTGCGCGACTGCCCACCGAGAAGCCGCCACAGCGGCAAGCGCCGCCGACGCGCGGAGAGGTCCCACAGCGCGAGATCGATGCCCGAAACAGCCTGCGCGAACGGACCGGGCTCGCCGCATTGAAGCGCCAGCACTTCGGTCCCCTTCGTCAGGACCTCGAAAGCCTGGGCGGGACTGTCGAACCTGCGCCCGACAAGCCCCGGAGCCAGCACTTCATTGACAAGCCGGGCGCGGTGCTCGGCGCCCGGTGCAGGAAAGTTGGACCAGGCTTCGCCCCACCCCTCGACACCGTCCTCGTCGAGCGCGCGAACGAAGACGGCCGGACGGTTGAGCATCTTGCCGAACGACGTCACCACCGGCGTCGCCAAGGGATAGCGATAGCAGAAGGCCTCGATCGAGCGGATGGTGAAGCTGTCAGTCATGTTGCAGATCCTGCGATCGAGTTGAGACCACGCGGGACCGTTACCATCTCAGTAGGCGCGCGCGAAGTCACCTTCCTGCTTGATATCAGCGAACACCGGGAAGCGCGCCTTCCACGGCGTGCCCTTGGCCGTGGTCAGTTGATTGAGCCGTTCCAGCACCCCGAGGCCATCCTTGCGCAGGCTGGCCGACACCGCTGCGCGGTCCGGAAAGTTCTTCAGGACGGCATCCAGCCAGATGGTACGGCCCGCCAGGAAACCGCTTGCGCCTGCGGCATAGGAGTAGTCGAGCACGCGCTCGAACTTTTCAGGCGCAGCGCCGCCCGACAGCAACACCCAGGGGATGCTGCGTTCGCGGCAGATATCACCGATCGCATCGAACTCCTTCTGCGCCGCCTTTGCTTCCGTGCTGCCGTCACGCGCCGGCAGGCTGTTGGCTGCAAGCGGGCTCTCCAGCTTGAGAAGATCGACGCCGTATTCAGGCTTTGCGAATTCACGCACGCTGTCGATGACGAGGCCCGGGAGCTTGCCGGGCGATTCCACGTAATCGGCCGTGTGATTGGCGCTGCCGAGGAACGGGTAGACCAGCAACTCGAGCACGTACGGGATATCGTGACGGGCGCAGTCTTCGCCGATTTCGCGCACGAAACGCTTCTGGTGCTCGTTCACCGCGGCATCGGCGTCCGGCCGGTACCAGGCCAGCACCTTGACGGCGTCGCCGCCCATGGCGCGGATCTTCTCCACGCTCCAATTGGTGATCGCGCGCGACTTGCGGCCGCCCGCGGTTTCCTCAACGCGGTGCTCTTCCAGCGTCATGATCAGACCGCAGCGCGGCGGCAGCAGGTCGATCGCGGCAGGCACTGCGAAGTTCGGGTCGAACAGCATCGAGCTGCAATGCGGCGCGAGGTTCTCGACCAAGAGACGCTTGGCCGCCGTGACGTCGGAATATTCGACCTGGTCCCGCGTGATCCCCTTTGCCTTCGCAATGGCATCGAACAATGGCGGCCGCTGATCCAGCGCGACCATGCGAAAATGGCCATCCGCGTCAGCAAGCCGTGCCAGGCCGCGGTTCTTTCCAATCGTTCTCATGGCTTCGTCCTCATGAATACAAGACACTCGTTGATATCGGGGATTCCGTTCCGGCCGCCGGCGTGGCGGCATTTCATGGCGGCCGTCGCCGCCGAAAACGCCATGGCGGCGCGCACATCGAGGCCGGCGCCGATCGCGAGCGCATAGGCGCCGTGGAAGACGTCGCCCGCGCCCGTGGTGTCGACGACGTCGACGGCGTAGGCGGCCTGCCGGTGCAGCTGGCCGTTCTCGTACCAGCTCACGCCGCCCTCGCCGCGCGTAACGGCGATGACGCGGCAGCCGAAGCGCGCAAGGGCTGCGAGAGATCTATCTTCGGCCGAGCCGGCAAAGGCGGCGAGCGCGGGCTCGGAGAAGATGGCGTGATCGGCTAAGGGCAGCAGCCGCTCGAATACCTCAGCATCGGCCATGTCGCCGTCGAGCACCGTCGGAATGCCGCGCGATCGCGCTTCCCGAAACAACGTCGCGGCGCCTTCGACCCAGCGCGGATCAGCCAGCACGGAGGACGCGCGCGCTACGGCTTCGAGCGGAAGCCAGTCTGCGGTCTCTGGGTAAAGGCCACGGAAATTCACGATCTGCCGCTCGCCGCTGCTATCGACGATGATCCCGGAGACCGACGAGCGGCCATCGGGGAACAGCCGGAAATTCTCGACATCGACGCCTTCAGCGGTGAAGGCCGATTTCATCTCATGGCCCGCGGCATCATTCCCTGCCCGCCCCCAGAACGCGACGGATGCGCCGAGCTTTGCCACCGCAACAGAAGCGTTGGCGGCCATGCCGCCGCCGAGCGTGCCGTACTCGACCGCCTTGATCTTCTCGCTTCCACCCGCGAACGGCCGATCGACGCGCCAGACCTGGTCGAGCGCGGACAGGCCGAGGCAGATCACGTGCACGGGCTTCGTGCCGGACGCGAGGTCCGCCAGCGCCGAGAGATCGCCGATGTTTGCCGACGCACTCACCGCAAGACCTGTCCGTTGGATGCAGCGAACAAATGCGTCTTGCCCGACTGTGGGCGCAGATTGATGCGATCACCAACCTTCGGCCGCAGCGCCGGATCGACCCGCGCGATGGCGGAGCCGCCGGCGAGATCGAAATGGATCAGCGTGTCCGAGCCGAGCGGCTCGACCAGCCTGACGTTGATCGCGATGCCATCAGCGGCATCCGCAGCCACAGCAAAATGTTCGGGGCGAATGCCCAGCACGGCGTTGCCGGCCTTGCTCAGGCAGCCAGCGGTCTCGCCGTCCAGCGGCACCACCGTTCCGCCTTGCGACAGGATCGCGCGCTCCTGACGCCATTCGACCGGGAAGAAATTCATCGCGGGCGAGCCGATGAAGCCGGCGACGAACTGGTTGGCGGGCCGCTCGTAAACCGTCTCCGGTGTATCGTATTGCTGGATCGTGCCGCTCTGGAGCACGACGATCCGGTCGGCCATGGTCATGGCCTCGATCTGGTCATGTGTCACGAAGACCATGGTGGTCTTCAGCTCCTGCGACAGCGCCTTGATCTCCGCCCGCACCTGCCCGCGCAGCTTCGCATCGAGATTGGAGAGCGGCTCGTCGAACAAAAAGGCCTTGGGATTGCGCACGATGGCGCGGCCCATGGCGACGCGTTGGCGCTGGCCGCCGGACAACTCCTTCGGCTTGCGGTCGAGATAGGGCTCGATGTGCAGCAGTGCGGCCGCACGCCTCACGCGGGCGTCGATCTCGGCCTTCGGTGTGCCTCTCAGCTCCAGCGCAAACGACATGTTGTCGTAGACCCGCATGTGCGGGTAGAGCGCGTAATCCTGGAACACCATCGCGATATCGCGTTGCGCAGCCTGGACGCCGTTGACGCGCCTGTCGCCGATGTAGAGATCGCCCGACGAAATCGGCTCGAGGCCCGCGATGATCCGCAGCAAGGTCGACTTGCCGCAGCCGGACGGGCCGACGAACACGACGAATTCGTGGTCCGCGATCTCCAGATTGAGATCGGGGATCACGGTGAAATTGCCGTAGCGCTTGGTGAGGTTGCGGATCGAGATCGAAGCCATGATCGCTCAGTCCAGTGCCAGCACGGGCTTGATCAGCTCGCCCTTGGCGAAGCGGGCGAAATTCTCTGGCAGAGCCGACAGGCCGAACTCGCCATCGACCAGGACGCGGTACTCGTCCTTGTATTTGCGCAGCAGCTCGACATTCGGCTCGAAATCCGAGACCGGGAAATAGAAGGTCCGGATCATGTAAAAGTCCTTGCGGCGGAAGACCTTGCCTTCCTCGATGGTCCAGGGCGCGGCGTTCTCGCCGACCAGCACCAGCGCACCGCGCGGCAGGACCAGCTCGATGCCGAGGTTGCGCGCCGCATGGGCGCCGGAGCATTCCATGATGAGGGCGAAGCGCTTCGAGGTATCTCCGACCGGGTGCGCCTTTGCGCCAAAAGACTGTGCGATCTTCAGCCGTGCCGCGTTGGGATCGGCAACGTGGATGTCGTCGTAGCCGAGCGCGCGGAGCGCCAGCACGACGCCAAGGCCGACAGGCCCCGCGCCCATGACGAGAACTGGACCGGCCTCGCTCGGCGGCACCACGCGGCTGACAAAGCGGACGGCGTGGCCTGAGGTGCCGATGGTGTCGAGCAGCAGCGGCGCAAGGCTGTCCTCGATATCATCAGGCACCGGCAGCAGGCAGTTTTCCGGCACCGGCACATATTCGGCATAGCCGCCGGGCCTGTTCCAACCGATCAGGCTGGAGACTTCCAGGCACATCTGGGTATCGCCGCGCTTGCAAGCGGGGCAGTGGCCGCAGTGCAAGGGGATATAGACGGCGCAGCGGCGGCCATGCAGGCGATGACCGGGCTGTTCGACGACACCAAAGATCTCATGGCCGGCGGTGAACTCGGCGCCCTTGTGCCAGAGCTTGAAGTCGGAGCCGCACAGCGCGGTGCGCGAGACGCGGACGAGCACTTCACTTGGGCCGACATCGGGCATCGCGACGCGCTCGATGGTGATGCGGTCATTGCCGTGGAAGACCGCGGCCTGCATGATCGAGTTCGGACGGGGCGACACGTTCATTTCGATACCTAGCCTTTCACCGCACCGAGCGTCAGTCCGGACACCAGCCAGCGCTGAACCAGGGCCGCCAGCACCAGCGGCGGCAACGCGATCAGCGTCGCCGCAGCCATGAGAGCGCCCCATTGCGTTGAGCCCTCACCGATGAAGTTGAAGGCCGCCGCGATCAGCGTCTTGGTGTCGCCGTTGGAGAGCACCAGCGCAAACAGGAAGTAGTTCCACGAAAACACGAAGGCGAGGATCGCCGAGACGGCGACGCCTGATGCCACCAGCGGCAGCGCGATGCGCCAGAGGATGCGCGTGACGCTGCACCCATCCACCTGCGCCGCCTCGAACACGCTGCGCGGAATGCCGTCGAAGGACGGCAGCAAAACCCAGATCACGATCGGCAGCGTGATGACGGCATGGCTGAGGATCAGCGCGGTGTAGGAGCCGATCATGCCGACCTGCCGGAACATCACGTACCACGGCAGCAGGAACAACGTGCCGGGCGCCATGCGCGCGGCGAGGGTCAGGATGGCCGGCCACGAAATCCGCGTCCAGGAGACGGCGAAGGCAGCAGGAATTCCAAACAGCAGACCGAGTGCGGTCGAGCCAACGGTGACGATGAGACTGTTGAGCGCGTAGCTGAGGAACGGTGTGGTCCTGGTCAGCTCGACATAGTTTTCCAGCGTCGGCGAGAAGCTCAGCGTCGGCGGATAGGCGGTGACCTCGAACGACGGCTTGAACGAGGACAGCACCATCCAGACCGTCGGCGCCATGATGAGCACGCCGGCGAGCAGGAGCTGCACCGTGTTGAGCCAGCGGATCCAGCGGTCGGTGTTGGCGGCATCGTTCATGACATCACCAGGCCACTGCGCCGCGCAAGCGGTTGAAGGCGAGCACGGCGCCGAACACGATCGCCGTCAGCGTCAGCATCAGGGCGCTGGCATAGCCGATGTTGAAGAATTCGAAGCCGACCCTGAAGCCGTAGATGTTGAGCGTGTTCGAGGCGTTGCCCGGGCCGCCCTGGGTCGTGATGTAAATGATGTCGAAGAAGCGCAGCAGGTCGACGCTCCGCAGGATCGCCGCGGTGACGATGGTCGGTAGCAGCAGCGGCAGCGTGATGCGCTGGAAAGTCCTGAATGGAGACGCGCCGTCGATCTGCGCCGCCTCGTAGACGCTCGGCGGCAGGGATTGCAGGCCGCCCAGCACGATCAGGGCGACATAAGGCGTCCACTGCCAGCTGTCGATCAGAGCCACGGTCGGAATGACCCAGGTCGGCGAGGCCAGCCAGTCCGACGGCGGCAGGCCGAACGACTGAAGGATATAGTTGGCAGCACCGAGCGACGGATCGAGGATCACCAGCCACATCATACCCGCCACCACCGGCGGCATCATGAAGGGCGAGATGAACAGCGAGCGCACGATGCCTGGCAGCCGCTTGGCGTGGAACAGCACCAGCGCCAGCCAGACGCCGAAGACGAGCTGCAGCACCAAGGACAGCACGAACAGCGCAATGGTGATCCACAGCCCGTGCCAGAATTCGTAATCGGAGATCAGCTTCGAATAATTGGCGAGGCCCGCGAAAGACTGCTTGCCGGTCGAGGAGAAGGTCTGGAAGCCGAGCCAGATCGTATAGACGACCGGAAACGCGATCATCGCGACCGTGAAGACCACGGCCGGCGCCGAGAGCGCCGCCATCTCCAGCTTCTGCCGGTCCTGCGTGAGTGTCGCAGCCGTATCAGACATGCGTTCGTGTCCTCGATCGAGTTGGGTGCCGGCAGGCAGCAAGCCTGCCGGAATGAGGCCGTTAGTTCAGCGCGATCAGCGCATCCAGCGCCTTGTCGGCATCCGCGCAGGCCTGATCGACGGTCTTCTGCTTCAGGATCAGATCCTGTACCGCCTGCCCGATGAACTCGCGCGATTGCGGATTGGCGACGATGGGATAGCCGACCTCGGAGGAGCCCTTCGTTGCGAGCACGTCGAGCGCGGCCTGCCATTCCTTGCGGACCGGCTCCTCGTCGATCCACTTGCGATATTCGGGATCCTTGGCGACCGACGGACGCGGCGGGGCAATGCCCTGAAGCGCCATCTTCTTCTGCACCTCTGGGCTGGTCGCCCATTGCACGAAGTACCAAGCCGCATCCGGCTGCTTGCTGTGCGAGGACACTGCCATGCCCCAGCCGATCGTGGTCGGCACCTGGCCGGCATCGCCCGCCGGGAACGGCAGCAGGCCGGTGTCCTTCAGGCGCGCGCCGCCTTCCATCACCGTGCGCAACTCATTCGACGACTCAAACGCCATCGCGGCGCGGCCGCTGCGGTAGAGCGCCGAAATCTGCTGGAAGCTGTAGTTGACGACGCCAGGCGGTCCGAAATCGCGCAGCAGCCGGCTATAGGTGTCGAGCGCTTCCTTGCCCTTGGCCGAGCAGAGGTTCGACTTGCCGTTTGCGACATAGCTGCCGCCGATATTGTGCAGCATGTTGCTGAAGGTATAGGCAATCGCGGGCTTGAGGCCGCGCGAGACGAACGGCGTCACGGTGCTGTCGCAGCTCTTGATCTTCTCGGCAGCGGCCTCGACGTCCTTGATCGTCTTCGGCGCCTCGAGACCGCACTTTTTGAAGATGTCGGTGCGGTAATAGAAGATCGGGCCTTCGATGTTCATGGGCATGCTGGTCAGCTTGCCGCCGAAGGTCGCGGCCTTCAGCAGGGCCTGGCTCAACCCGTTGGAGTCGTATTCCCTGGCCACCTCGTTCTTGGCCATCGCGGTGAGATCGCCGTACCAGCCGGCGGCGGCGAACTGCTCGCCCTCGCGCGAGGGCAGCGTCATGAACACGTCCACCTCGTCGCTGTTCGCATTCATGACGGTCACCAGACGCTGGCGCATCTGCTGTTCCTGATAGCCGTCGACCTTGAGGGTCATGCCGGTCAGCTTCTCGAAATCGGCCTTGTAAGTCAGCAGCGCCTGCGACACCGGATTGTTGTTGGCGAGAAAGGTGACGGTCTTGCCCTTGAACTTCATCCAGTCGAAATCGGCGGCGTGCGCCTGCGCGGTCGCCGCAGCAATCGCGAGAACGGGCAACGCGACGTGGGTCGCGAGCATCCTGGCCTTCATCGAACTCTCCTCCCGGCTGGCCGCCTTAAGCTGGCGGACCATTTTGAACACGTTTGAGCAGCGCTTGAAAACGGTTACAAAATAGACCTCGCATTCGCCGTGTCAAGCGATGGACAAGCCGCACAATCTGCGGCAGATTTGCGACATTGCCGCTACCATGCGGTTCGCTATGCCCGATGTAACGTTACATTCATGAGACTGACCAACGCCAAGTCTGTGAAACAGGGCATCCGCGCCGTGGCGGCCCGCGCCGGCGTCTCGACGGCATCGGTCTCGCGCGCCCTCAACAACCCCGACGCGGTGAGCCCTTCCTTACGGGCGCGCATCGAGCAGGCCATCGACGCGCTCGGCTACATCCCGCACGCGCCGGCGCGCATCCTGTCGTCACGACGCTCGCGCACGCTTGGCGCAATCGTACCGACGATCGACAACACGATGTTCGCACGCGGCATCGCCTCGCTGCAGCAATATCTGTCGTCGGTCGGATACATGCTGTTTCTCACAACGAGCGGCTACGATCTCGACGTCGAATTGCAGCAGGCGCGCAATCTGATCAGCCGCGGTGTCGACGGCCTGGTGCTGCGCGGCGATTGCCATCACGACGGATTACGCAAGCTGCTGGCGGACAATGCCGTACCGTTCATCAATGTCGGCATCTACCAGCCCGACCGGCCCTATCCTTGCGTCGGCACCGACAACGAAGCCGCCGCCCATCGCGCCGCCGCGCATGTCATCGAGCTCGGCCACCGCCGCATCGGGATCGTCTCGGCGCTCCAGCGCAACAACGACCGCGCCAGCGCCCGCGTCGCCGGCTTTCGCCGCGCGCTGACGGAGAACGGGCTCGAATTGCCTTCGCAATGGCATGTCGAGGTGCCCTATACGCTGGACGACGCGCGCGAGGCGGCGCGCTATCTCCTAGGCCTCGAGGACCGCCCGACAGCCGTGGTGTGCGGCAACGACGTCATCGCCTATGGCGTGCTGCTCGAAGCCGAGCGCAGCGGTTTTTCGGTGCCGCGTGACCTCTCGGTGGTCGGCTTCGACGACCTCGACTGGAGCCGGCATTTGCGGCCGAGCCTGACCACGATCCACGTACCGACCGGAGAAACCTGGCAGCGCGCCGGTGAATATCTGGTGCGCAGCCTCGCCGGCGAGCAGACCATCATGCATCGCGAGATCGACTTCTCGCTAGTCGTCCGCGAGTCGACGGCTGCGCCTCCGAAATCCCTGAAGTGAGACACTCCCGATGAATCCGAACTTTTCCCTCGCCCCCGGCTTCCATGCCGTCGTGATCGGCGGCGCCGGCGACATTGGTGCCGCCATCAGCAATCAATTCTGCGATCTGGGTGCGACGGTGTCTGCAACGGGCGCGAACGAGGCCGATCTTGCCCGCACCCTCCTCAAACCGCGCGCGGGCCTCACGCTCGCAACGCTCGATGTCACCGATGACGAAGCCGTCACGTCCTTCGCCCGGAAGCACAAGCGCGTCGACGCGCTGATCAATTGCGCCGGCATTCTCGCGCGCGACAAGGAATTTGAGATCGAGACCTTCATGAAGGTGCTCGACGTCAATCTCACCGGCACGTTCCGCACCTGCATGGCCTTTCACTCCCTGCTCGCGGAGCAGACGGGATCGATCGTCAACATCGCTTCGATGAACGCGACGCTGGCGCTGCCGCGGATTCCCGCCTATTGCGCCAGCAAGGGTGGTGTCGTGATGCTGACCAAGGCGCTGGCTTTGAAGTGGGCCGAAGAAGGCATCCGCGTCAACGCGGTCGCGCCCGGCTATATCGAAACCGCGATCAACGCCGCCGGCCGCAGCGACCTTGCGCATTATCAGCGCATCGCCGATCGCACCGCCTTCAAGCGCTGGGGACAGCCGGAGGACATTGCCGGCGCCGTTGCCTTCCTCTGCATGCCGGCTTCGCAATATGCGACCGGCACCGTCGTTGCCGTGGATGGCGGCTTTCTGGCGGGGTAGCGCGCGGGTCTATACGCCCAGCGCCTTGCGGTTGAACGTCCGCAGGAAGCGCAGCGACAACGTCCGCACATTCGCGACGTTGAGCAGCCAGGCCGCAGCGGCGTAAGCAACCCCACCCGCGGAGCTGACGACCATCAACGCCACGATACCGGTACCGCCGACCTGCGTCCGCGCAACGAGGATAGCGCCCGCCATCGCCGCAGCCGAAGCCGCAACGCCGGCGAGGCGGTTGACGTCGAACGGCACGGGATGGGCGCGGCGCATCAGGGCGACGGCGACGACGAAGCCGAGCGCTTCGGTGGCGAGCGTGGCGAGCGCCGCGCCGTAAAGGCCGTAGCCCGCGACCAGCGCGAACATCAGTGCCACGCTCAAAACGAGCGTGAGGAACGACTGCGCCGCCAGCATGAACGGCCGCTCGGCGAGCTGGAAGCTGATCTGCACATAGAATTGATTGGCGATGCCGAAGAAGCGCGCGAGCACCAGCGTCGGCAACAGCGCCGATACGCCGGCGCGAAAATCGACGCCGACGAGCGTGCCCGCGACCTGGTCGGCCGCGAGCGCGAGCCAGACGGCGACGGGTGCGACGACGACGAGCAGCAACTCAAGGCTCTCGCTCAGCCGCTCCCGCGTCGTCTCGCTGTTTTTCTCCGACAGCGACCGGAACACCAGCGGCACGGTCGCAGCGGCGACGCTGGAGGCGATCATGACCATGAACTGGCGCGGCAGATCGGCGGCGACGCCGAAAATGCCGGCGGCGTCCTTGCCGAGCAGATAAGCGACGATGAGCCGGTCACAGGCCGAATAGACCGCAACGGACAATCCGGCCAGCGTCAGCGGCAGGCCGTAGCGCGCCAGCTGCATGAACTGGCTGCGCTCGAAGCGCGCGATCTTGGTGCGGTCGCCGACGAGATTGAGAATGATGCCGGTGAGCGAGCCCAGGCCGAACGCGGCGAGCAGTCCCAATCCACCCCAGCCGAGCCAGATGCCGAGCAGGCCAAAGCCGACGCTCGACACGCTGCGGACGATCGAGATCGCCGCGAACCTGTAGGGGCGCAGTTTGGCGCGTTCGAATTCCTGGCCGACATCGACAGCATTGGCCATGATCGCGACGAACATGCTGGCGAGCAGCAGCTCGACGCTGAGGTCGCTGCGGAACAGAATGACCAGCGGCGTGGTGGCGCAGAGGACCGCGGCCGTCAGCCCGAAGGCGACCATCGCCGTGCCGCGAAAATCCACCTCCGCCGACATCGCCTGATAGCGGGACACCGACAGCTTGATCCAGGCGAAGAAGATCGCGCCCAATATGCCGGCGAGGCTGATGCCGACGACATAGACGCCGTACTCGGCCGGCGTCAGCAGCCGCGTGTAGGCCGTGACCGCGAAGAAACCCACCGCTGCGGGCAGGATGTAGGCGACGAGATAAATCGAGAAATGGCGGTTCAGCATGCGAGCACAGGACCGGCAACGGTGTTGCGATGGTGACGGCCGTTAATCAATGACCTTGGCGGGGCGAACGAACTGCGCCGCAGCATCTCTCAAGAGTGTCACATAAGTCTGCAGATCGGGCGGCGAATGAGGCTGAGAGGCCGCTTTCGCGCGTTAGCGTTAAATTTGCCCTTTCCCTGGGGCGGTTCGAGCGATCACGACACGAAACCCTGATCCAGACTGGAACAGCGATGCAGCGCCACGCGCGTTGCGCACCGGACATCCGCAAAGGTTAACCCAACGACAGGAAACCCCGGCGTCGCAAGGCGCCGCTTGGTACGATGGCGCGTTGGTTCCAAAAGGAACGTCCCACCGTGACCAGGCTCGACAGACGCGAATTTCTCCTTGGCGGCGCCGCAGCACTCGCGGTGGGGGCAGCGGCGTCCGCCGCGCCGGCATCAAAACTCGCGCAGCGCCGTCCGGGCTTTGGCGCTGCTGCGACGCTCTGGGACCTGCAAGCAGATCCCAGGCTCGGCGAAGCCATCAGTACCTATTGCACCCAGGTGGTGCCGGTGCTCGAGCTGAAATGGCCGATGCTGCGGCCGAACGCGCACACGTTCAACTTCGAGCGCGCCGACGCGATCCTGGATTTCGCCAGGGAGAACGATCTGACAATGCGCGGTCACGCGCTCGCCTGGTATCACGACATTCCGGACTGGACCAAGCAGATCAAGGATTCCAAGGGCGTCGAGCGCGCCTATGTCGACCACATCGGCACCGTCGTGTCCTATTACAAGGACAAGCTGACGTCGTGGGACGTCGTCAACGAGCCGATCCCGGACAATCCGAAGAAGATCACCGACCGGCGCGACACGTTCTGGACGCAGCATCTGGGCAACCGCTGGATTCCGCTGGCCTTCCGCACGGCGGCCGCGGCCGATCCCTTCGTCAAGCTCGCGATCAATGAATATGACATCGAGTCGGCGAAGGACTCGTTCATTGCCAAGCGCGCGGCGTACCGCAACCTGATCATGGACCTGCTCGACCAGGGCGTGCCGCTGCACGCTGTGGGCCTGCAATCGCATCTGCACGCCGAGCTCGAGATCGACACGCATGGGCTCGCCGAGTTCGTCACCGAGCTGCGTTCCTGGGGCCTCGAGGTGCTCGTCACCGAGCTCGATGTCGACGACCAGAAACTGACGGGCAATCCGGCAGAGCGCGACGCCATCGTCGCCAAGCGCGTCGACGATCTCCTGACCGCGATCTCGACCAGCGGGCCGGTGCGCTCGATCCTGACCTGGGGCCTCTCGGATCGCTATAGCTGGATCAACGGCACCTTCGCCCGCGCGGACAAGCAGCCGAACCGCCCCTTGCCGCTTGACGGCGAGTTCAAGCCGAAGCCGTTCATGGACGTCATCAGCAAGTTCACGAGGGACGCCTGAGACGCGGCCTTAGCGCGTCTTCGCCGGCACTTCGAATTCGGCCGCATCACCCATATCTTCAGGAGACAGGCTCGGGCTGCGTCGATCCCGCGAGCTAAGGCGGAACACGTCGCGGATGTCGTCGATCGAGGTCGACGAATAGGACTGGATGCAGAGCGCGACCTGTTCGGGCGAGGCCGCGCGCATCATCGCTTCGATGGCCGGACGGTCGAGGGGCGTCTCATCCCAATGCGAGACGGCGATGCTGTCCTCGGTGACCCGATGGGTGGCCAGATGCGCCGGAGAGTTCGCGACGAAATGGCCGTACATCAGATACTCCGAGAACTTCTTCTTCCGGCACAACGCCAGAACCCAGTTCAATCCCGTTGCCGACTTGATGGCGTCGGTCATCGCGCGCGCGGTGTCCTTGTCCCAGACCAGCGCGTTGCCGACATAGTCATCGGCGGGGAAGGACCGGTCCTTGATGCCGAGCAACTGATCGACTGTGCGCAGCCACAGCCCATGCAACGGGTGGTCAGCGCCGATGTCCTTCGGGGTGACGAACAGCGGCGTCTTCTCTCCGCCGGCATATTGGCCGGCGTCGAATTCGCGGAAGAACAGATTGTCCGAATCCAGGATGCAGACGCGCTGCTCGGATGCGTTGAGCACGCCGGCGATTTTCAGGATCTGCTGGATGTGCCAGCCATGCACCGGCGACGACAGCAGCGACAGCCAGACCCGGCGCTTGCTGAGGAACTGAAGCGAGGGCGGCAGCGCCCAGAGCCATTTCGGCAGATAATTCGAGGCCGGAACGATGACGCGCTTGTCGGATGCAAACGGCGCGAACAGCGGCACGTCCTCATCGTTAACGAGAACATAATGCCGCGTGTATCCCGAGAGCCAGGTGTCGATGCTCTCGCTGAGCAGCGAAAAGCGTTCGATATCCTTGGCGTAGCTGGCGGTCAGCAGGGCAACGGAATGCATGGAGCGCGCTCGAATGGCCATCAAGCCGCACTCATAGCCGCACCGCGAGATGCTGGAAACTCACAAACGGAATCAAGGTAAAACGAAACGAAGCATTAGCCATCCGACGGCAGCCCCTGCTCGATGCCGCGAAAACGCAGTGGCGCCAGCGCGGCGGCGCGCTGCCACCAGTCGGCGACGCGGTCGTCGAGCGCGGTCACGCCGCGACCCTGGCCGGGGAAGATCCTGATCTGCTGCACCGCCTCGGCCTCGAACCCCCTGCCCTTGCGCGTGATCTTGAGGGCGGCGCCCTCGCGGTCGCGCTGCGTCAGCGGCGCCAGGAGGCGGCCGCGCGGGCGGAGCGACTGAAGCCAGAGCGGATGCGGGTGCGGGAAGCCGGCATGCACGATGATCACGTCGGCCGGCTCGCCGATCTCCTCACATCCATCGCCATGCACGACCTCGACATTGCGATAGGGGCGAAGGTAGTTCGCGGCACGCGCCGCAAGCCGCCCGTCGCATTCGATTGCATGCACCCTGCCCCTGGGCCCCACGATCTTCGACAACACCGCCGAAAAATAGCCGAGACCGCAGCCGATCTGGACCACGCGGTCCTTCTCCCCGACGTCGAGCAGATCGATGAAGTGCGCCCACAGGCTCGGCAGCCCGGTGTCGAGCCTGCGGCGCGCATCGATCGCGACCAGCACATTGTCGTAGAGATGAACGGGATCGGGATCCGGCGTCAGCCGGTAGCTGCGCGCCGCCTCGCTCTTGATGCGCCAGGGTCCCTTCGCCAGAAAATCCTCGCGCGGGATGGCGGCGAGCGCTTCGAGCAGGCGTGGCGAGGCGATCCGCTCTCGCTTCGCGATCAACTCGACGTAGCGCGCACGCGCGGCGGCAAGATCGCTCATTTCATCGCATCGGCCTGTTCAAGGACGGGCACGTCTCCGCCGAGCTCGCTGAGGAGCTGCATCGCCTGCTTCAGGTCCGGGGTATAAAAGCCCTCGCTGAACTTGCCGACGATCGGCAAAAGCAGGAGGCTTGCGTGCTCGCGCTTGCCGGCTTGGTGCGACAGGCGCGCAAGGCTGACGGCGGTCCGAAGCTCCCATGACAGCGCGCCCTGCTTGCGCGCGGTCTCCAGCGACAGGGCGAACAGGTCCTCCGCCTCCTGCACCGATGCCGGATCACCGTCCGACATCGTGATCTCGCCCTGCAGGCGATAGACCTCGGCGAGATAGGAGTGATCGCCGGTCCGTCTCGCGGTCGCGAGCGCGCCGTCCAGCGCGCGCAAGGCGGCATCGCGCATCCCGACCTTGGCATAGGCTTCCGCAAGGAGGCAGCGGAACCAGCAGCCGGCGAGCCAGGAATCCATCGCCTCGTATTCGTCGAGGCCGAGGCGCATCTGGCTGAGACCTTCGTCGGCGTCGCCGAGCTGGGCCAGCGCCCAGCCGCGCAGGATCGCCGCCTGCTGCTTCCAATGCAGGAAATTGTGCTCGGTGGCGATGATCATGGCGCGGTTGGCGTGGTCGCGCGTGCCCTCGACGTCGCGCAAATGCTGGCACAGATAGGCGCCGAACACGAGCGCGAAGGCGAGCGTGAAGGGATGGCGGATCTTCTCGGCATTCGCGATCGCCTGCTCGCTGTGCTGGCGCGCCGCGTCGGGCCGGCCGAGGAACCAGAGGAGATAGCCGAGATAGGACAGCGAAACGACGCCGGGATCGGTGCCGTGCCGCTCCATCAGATCGGAGTGCAGATCAGGACTGTAGAGGTTGATGCAGCGGTGCAGATGGTGCTGGGAAGCGGCAAAACGGCCGCGATAGAGCATCGTCATCGCGATCGAGCGGTGCGCCTCGATCAGATAGCCGGTCTGCTGTGCCGGCTGGGTGCGCTCGTTCAGCCGCTCGCGCTTGGCGAACTTCAACAGCTCGACGCTGAGATCGTGCGCGCGGCTGAGATCGGCACGGATGAAATGGCAGACCCAGAGCCCGCGCGTGGCGGCGAAGGCCTTCTCGTCGTCGTCGAGCTGCTGACCGAGCTCGAGCGCGCGGATGTAGTTCTCCTCGACCTCCTGCACAGCGTAGCCCTTGGCGGCAATCAATGCGTTGCCGAGCGCGATGCGCAGCTCCAGCTCCATCTCGTCGGCGCCCTGCATGCGCGCATTGGCCTGGACGACGCTCAAGCCCCGGCGCAAATGCCCGATCGCCTCCAGATTGGCGCCGCTCTTGGCCGCCTGCTTGCCGGCCTTGAGCCAGAAGCTGGCGGCGCCCTCGCTCTGGCCGGATTCGGTGAGGTGATGGGCCAGCAGCTCCGGTTCGCGCTCGGTCTTCTCCGGATACATCTCGGCGAGCACCTGCGCGATCCGCGAATGCAGCTTGCGCCGCTCGCTGTGCAGCAGGCTGTCGTGCGCGGCGTTCTGGATCATCACGTGCTTGAAGGAGTAGAGCGCGCCGGGCGGATGGCCGCGGCGCATGATCAACCCGGCCTCCTCCAGATGATTGAGCGCGGCCTCGATCTGCTCCGCCGGCGTGTTGGCGACCGCGTGCAGCGTCGCGTAGGAGAACTCGCGACCGATGGTGGCGCCGATCTGCGCGATTCGCTTGAACGGCCCCATCCGGTCCAGCCGCGCCATCAGCGAGTCGGTGAGGGTCGCCGGGATCGCGAGCTGCCGCCATGGACCCGACAGCACGTAGCGCCCGTGCCGCTCGGTCAGGAGGTTGGATTCGAGAACGGTCTTGGTCAGCTCTTCCAGGAACAGAGGCACGCCGTCGGTCTTGACGATGATCTCCTCGACCACCTCCTTGGGAAGCTCGCGGCCCGCGACGCGCTCGACCAGCGTCGTGCGCAGCTGCCGGCTCAGGCGGTTCAGCACCAGCGTGGTGATGTGCGAATGCGCGTTCCAGCTCGGCTGGAATTCGGAGCGCGCGGTGATGATGACAAGGACCGGCTGGTTCTGCACCCGGGCGACGAGGAGGTCGATCACCTCGCGGGAGGTCGGGTCGATCCAGTGCAGATCCTCAAGCGCGATCACCAGCGGCATGTCGCGCACAAGGCCGAGGAAATGATTGACCAGCGCCGCGACGGTCGCATCCTTCTGCTGCTGCGGCGACAGGTCGAGCGGCGGATAGCGGTCTCCGGTCGGGATCGACAGCAGCGCGGCAAACAGCGGCGTGACCTGCTCGATGTCGCCATGGGCGGCCGCGATCGCGGTCTCCAGACCCGCCAGCGAGGTCGCGGATGGATCCTCGCGGTCGAGGCCGAGCGAGAATTTGAGCTGCTCGGAGAATGGATAGAACGCCGTGGAGGTGTAATAGGGCGAGCACTGGAACGAGACGTGTCCATGGCGGTCGCCCGCGATCCGGTCGAAGATCTCCTGGATGATGCGCGACTTGCCGATGCCGGGCTCGCCGAACTTCACCACGACCTGGCCGTCGCCGTCCTTGACCTGCTGCCAGCGTCCCATCAGCAGCGCGATCTCCTCCTCGCGGTTGACGAGCGGTGTCAACCGCCCGCCCATGGCAGCGGCGAAGCGGGTCTCCGCTCGCGAGGCGCGCACCACGTGCCAGGCCTGCGTCTTCTCCGAGATGCCTTTCAGCGCATGGACGCCGAGATTGCGGTAGTCGAACTTGCCCTTCAGCAGCGACTGTGTCGAGGACGAGATCACGACGCCGTTGGGTGGCGCCAGACCTTGCAGGCGAGCGGCGAGGTTGACGGTTTCTCCGAC
Source organism: Bradyrhizobium sp. 2TAF36 (assembly GCF_052114925.1). NCBI lineage: Bacteria > Pseudomonadati > Pseudomonadota > Alphaproteobacteria > Hyphomicrobiales > Nitrobacteraceae > Bradyrhizobium > Bradyrhizobium sp. 2TAF36. Next base: position 65,128 of record NZ_JBFRFR010000009.1, read on the forward strand.
CGCGGAATCGCGCTCCTCGGTGCCCTGGCCAACGAGGTCGCCGACCACGACGAGGCCGGTTGCGATCCCGATGCGGACGGCGGGGGCGTGGCTCAGCGCACCGCGCGGCTCGATCGCGCGCGCAGTCGACAGCACCCGCACGATCTCGAGCCCGGCGCGCACCGATCGCTCGGCATCGTCCTCATGCGCGGTCGGATAGCCGAAATAGACAAGGATACCGTCGCCGACGAAGCGCGCGGCAAACCCTTCGTAATGCTTCACCACCCGGACGCAGGTCTCGCGAAAGCTCGCGATCATGTCGCGCACGTCTTCCGGATCGAACTGCACCGACAGCGAGGTGGAATCCACCATGTCGCAGAACATGGTGGTGAGCTGACGCCGTTCGGCACCGACTTCCGCCCGGACTTGCGGGCGCGCCGCCGCATCGGGCTTCTCTGCGGTCTCAGCCTGGAATAGCGCCGACATCGCGCGCCGAAGCCGCTTGCGATCGCCGAGCGGCAATCCGAGCTCGACCAGGTCGGATTCCGTCAGGTCCCCCATCACATCGAGATCGAGGCGGTGCTGCGCGAAGAGATCGGTGTAATGTCCAAGACCGACGCCTTCGAGCCAGCGCTTCAACCCGCCTTCAGTCCCCGTAACAGGCTCATTCTCCAGCATGGTGATTCTGCCCGACCTTCACTCCGTCGAAGGGCTTTAGGCCCCTCAACCACAGATTTTGGGGCCCGAACTTCACCTCAGACTGGACGCGCTCCCTAAGTCTTGGGAAGAATAGCTCAATCAGATCAAAAGGGAATGGCATTGTCCCACATTGCATCCGTGGCGGGAGAGGATTCGGACAGCGCAGGCGCCGAAACCAGGACGTTTGCCGATATCGGCGGCCTTCTCGACTTTTATGCGCGCAAGACGCCGTCGGCACCGGCTCTCCTCGCGCCGGGCCGGCCGGCCCTCACCTACGGCAAGCTGGGTGAGTTGGTCCAGCAACTGGTCCGCACCCTGCGGGGGCTCGGCATTGCGCCTGCCGACCGGATCGCCGTTGCGCTGCCGCGCGGCGCCGACAGCGCGCTGGCGCTGATCGCGGTCGCCTCGGCCGGCGCCTGCGTCCCGGTCAATCCCGATCTGACGGCCGACGAGCTGCAACGCTATTTCAGCGAATTGAAGCTGACCGCGCTCGTCACCCGGGCCGACATGAATTCACCAAGTCGTGACGTTGCCAAGGCGCTCGATATCGCGGTGATCGATTTCGTGCCGGGGCCGAACGACAATCTCGGCGGCTGCGCGTTCATCGGCCCGGCAGTCGGGCCCGCCAGCACGAGCGGCGCCTCGCGCGGCGACGATGACGCCTTCATCCTGTTGACGTCGGGCACGGCGGCGCGGCCGAAAATGGTGCCGCTGACGCAGCGCAATGTGTGCCTGTCCGCATACAATGCCGGCCGCGTGCTGTCGCTCGCAGCCCACGATCGCCTGCTCAATGCCCTGCCGCTGTTTCACGCCCATGGTCTGATCTCCGGCCTGCTGACGGCACTTGCCGCGGGCTCCAGCGTGATCTGCACCAACGGTTTCGACGCATTGTCCTTCTTCGGCTGGATGCGGGAGCTGCGACCGACCTGGTACACGGCGGTGCCGACCATCCATCGCGCGCTGCTGACGGCGGCCGAGGCCGACCCGGACCGCGCCCGCTCGTCGTCGCTGCGCGTGATCCGCTCGGCCTCATCCTCGCTCGCGCCCGCGATCCTGAACGGGCTGGAGGCGATGTTCGGCGTTCCCGTGCTCGAGACCTACGGCATGACGGAAGCGGCCTCGCAGATCTCCGCCAATCCGTTCGAGCTGCGCAAGGTCGGATCGGTCGGCCGCGCTGCGGGCCCCGAGATCGCGATCATGGACGGGGCGGGCCGCACGCTTGCGAGCGGCGAGCATGGCGAGATCATGCTGCGCGGGCCGAACATGAGCCGCGGCTATTATAATGACGAGGCCGCGACACGGACCGCCTTCCGCAACGGCTGGTTCCGGACCGGCGACCTCGGCTATCTCGACGCCGACGGCTATCTCTTCATCGTCGGCCGCATCAAGGACGTCATCAACCGCGGCGGGCAGAAGATCTCGCCCCTGGAGGTCGAAGAGGTCCTGCTGAGCCATCCGGCGGTGCTGGAGGCCGGCGTGTTCGCCGTCCCGCACCAGAAGCTCGGCGAAAACGTCGCCGCCGTCGTGGTGCTGCGCCCGAATTCCGAAGCAACTCCGGACCAGCTTCGGCAGTTCGCGCGCAAACGTCTTGCGGCCTACAAGGTGCCGAGCCTGATCCGCGGCGTGGCCGCACTGCCGAAAGGCGCGAGCGGCAAGGTCAAGCGCAACGCGCTGGCCGATCTGATCGCAACCGCGGAGCATGGCGTCGAAGCGCAATTGCCGCGCAACGCGCTGGAGACCCAGCTCGCGGGGATCTGGGCCGGTCTGTTGGAGCTGCCGCAGGTCGGCATCGACCAGGATGTCTTCGCGCTCGGCGCAGACTCGCTCGCGGCGACGCAGATGCGCTCGCGCTTGCGCGAACGCTTCAATGTCGACTTCTCCTTCGAGGATATCTTTGATTGCGCCACGGTCTCAGCGCTTGCGGCCCGGATCGAGACCGCCACAACCCATCGCGAGACGATGGTGCCCGCATGGCGCCAGGCGGCTGCGGCAGACGCGCCGCTGTCGTTCCAGCAGCAGCGGATGTATGTGCTCTCGCGGCTCGATCCGACCCGCTACAATTACAACGTCGTCGAAGTCGCCGTTCTCAAGGGCCTGGTCGACGTCGCCGCGCTTTCTGCGAGCCTCGCCTCGATCTGCGCGCGCCACGAGGCGCTGCGCTCGGTCTTCACCGAACGCGAGGGCGAGCCGGCGCAGCGGGTGCTGCAATCACCTCCGCGATTCGAGCGGATCAAGCTCAAGCCCTGCGCCGCGGACAAGCAGGGCGCAATCATCCGGCGCGAGGCGCTCGTGCTCGCGCAATATCCGTTCGATCTCGCGCGCGAGCCGCCGCTGAAGGTCACCCTGCTGTCGTTCGACAAATCCAGCCACGCGCTGGTGGTCAACGTCCATCACCTCGTCACCGACGGCTGGTCGCAACGGCTGTTCTGGGAGGAGCTTGCCGCCCACTATGCCGCTGCGCGCAAGGCAAGCGCGGTGACGTTGCCCTCGCCCGCCTTCCAGTATCGCGACTTTGCGCTATGGCAGCAGAGCTGGGCTCGGACGCCGGCGGCGAAGGAGCAGCTCGATTACTGGCGGACCCAGCTCGACGGTGTCACCACACTGCCGCTGCGGACCGACCGGCCACGCCCGGAGGTCTGGAGCGGTCACGGCGCCCGTCACTATCTCGAATTCTCCAAGGCACTGTCGGCCGATCTGCGCGCGCTGAGCCAGGACCAGGGCGTCACGCCTTTCATGACGCTGCTCGCGGCTTTCCAGTGCCTGTTGTTCCGCCACACCGGACACGAGGATGTCGCGACGGGATCGCTGATCGCCAACCGCAACCAGATCGAGAGCGAGCGACTGATCGGGCTGTTCGCCAACACCCTGATCCTGCGCAACGATTTCGGCGGCGATCCGGGTTTTGGCGAAATGTTGCGGCGGGTGCGGCAGGTCACGCTGGATGCCTACCGCAACCAGGACCTCCCGATCGAGGAAGTGCTGCGCGCGCTGCAGATCGCGCGCCGGAGCGACGGCAACCCGCTGTTCCGGATCATGTTCATTCTCCAGAACGCCTCGATCGAGGCGGCGCGTTTCCCCGGCCTGTCGACGCGGCGGCTGGAGGTCGACCCGAAAGTCGCGCGCTTCGACATCACGCTCGAACTGGTCGAGGCCGACGGCCGCTTCACGGGCTTCTTCGAATACGCCACCGATCTGTTCGACGCTGCGACCATCGAAGGCATGGCCGCTCAATTCAAGACCCTGCTCAAGGCCGTGATCACCAATCCGGAGCAGCGCATCTCGCGCCTGCCGCTCCTGACGGAGGCCGAACGCCGGCAGTTGCTGGCGAAAGGCCAGGGCGTGGTGGCCAATTTCACCACGCGCGGCAATCTTTGCGAACGCCTCGAGCGCCAGGCGAAGAAGACACCAAACGCGATCGCCGTCTCCGACGGCCGCACCTCCCTGACTTATCGGGAGCTCGCCCGCCGCAGCCAGGCGGCCGCACGCTGGCTCGCGCGCGAAGGTGTTGGCGCCGAGAGCGTTGTCGCCTTGCTTGCAGATCGCGGGCCCGACCTGCTCGCCGCGATGATCGCCGCGCAGCGCGTGGGCGCAGCCTTCCTCAATCTCGATCCCGACCAGCCGCCGGCGCGGCTTGCGACCATCCTCGGATCGAGCTGCGCCCGCATGCTGCTGACCGGGCGCGCCCAGTCGGCCATGGTCGAGGCGCTGCTCGAGCCGCTGGTCGAGCGCATCCATGTCGCCGAGCTCGAGGACGCGATCGCACCCGGATCGACCAGGCCGGCCCGCGCGGCGCGGCGCGCGGCCGCGAGCCTCGCCTATCTCATCTACACATCCGGCTCCTCCGGCGCGCCGAAGGGCGTCATGATCGAGCAGCGCGGGCTGTCGAACCATCTGCCGTCGCTCATTTCCGAGCTCGGCCTTACGGCCAGGGACGTGATCGCCCAGACTGCGCCGCAGAGCTTTGTCATCTCGGTCTGGCAGTTCCTTGCCGGTCCCATGGTCGGCGCGCGCGTCCATGTCTGCGACAACGCAATCGTGCAGGACCCGATCCTGCTCGCGCGGGAGATCGAGCGTGAAGGGATCAGCGTGCTCGAGATCGTCCCGTCGCTACTGCGGGTGATCCTCGACCGCATGGACGACGCGCAAGTCCAGCGCGCCTTTGCGGGATTGAGGCTCCTGATCTCGACCGGCGAGCCGCTGCCGGTCGATCTCTGCCGCAGCTGGTTCGCCCGCTGCCCGAAGGTGTCGCTGATCAACGCCTATGGCGCATCAGAATGTTCCGACGACGTCTCGCTGCATCGCCTGACCAAAGCGCCGGCGGCGGCGACGAGCAACGTCCCGGTCGGCGCGCCGCTGCCCAACACCCAGCTCCATGTGCTCGATCAAAACCTCCAGCCGCTGCCGGTCGGCGTGRTCGGAGAGCTTTGCATCGGCGGCGCCGGCGTCGGCCGCGGCTACATCAACGATCCCGCGCAGAGCCGGCAGCGCTTCCTGCCCGATCCGTTCTCGCGCCAGGAAGGCGCGCGGCTGTACCGGACCGGCGACCTCGCACGCCGCCGCGCCGACGGCACCATCGAATGCCTCGGCCGCGCCGACCATCAGGTCAAGGTCCGGGGCTACCGTATCGAGCTCAAGGAGATCGAGAACGCGCTTGCCGACCATCCTGCGGTGCGCGCCGGAATCGTCGAGCCGCGCCGCGAGGCGAGCGGCGATGTCAGGCTGATCGCCCATATCGTCGCAAGGGCCGGCAGCCAGAGCAGCGCCAGCGCGCTGCGCGACTTCCTGAAGAGCCGGTTGCCGGGCCATGCCATCCCGTCCGCATTCCTGTTCCTGGACCAGATACCGCTCAATGCCCATGGCAAGATCGACCGGTCGGCGCTGCTGGCGCCCGCGCAGCAGGACATCTCCCCACCGGACGCCGCCGTGCCGGCGCGGCACTTCACCGAAAAAGTGCTCTCGGACATCTGGGTCGACCTGCTGAAGGTCGAGAGCCTCGGCGTGACCGATAATTTCTTCGATCTCGGCGGCCATTCGCTGCTGGCGGGCCAGGCGATGGCGCGCGTCGCCCGTGCGCTCGGCGTGTCCTTACCGATCAAGACCATCTTCGAGGCTCCGACGATCGAAGAACTCGCCCGGCGGGTTGACGAGGCCGTGGCAGCAAAGCCGCGCAAGCCGGCAACAGGCATGTTGCGGCCTGCTGAAAGCGGGCTCCCAACGCTCTCGATCGCACAGGACCAGATGATGCGGATCGAGCAGAACCTGCCGGGCCTGCCGCTGTTCAACCTGCCCTTTGCCTTCCGCCTCCAGGGCCCGCTCGATCCGACCACCCTCGCGCAGGCGTTCGGCGACATCGTGCGCCGCCACGAATCACTGCGGACCGGGTTCGGCCGGAGCGGCGAAGAGCCCGTCAGCCGCATCGCGACACCCGGTGAACTCGGACCGGCCCTCACGATCGAGGTCATCGGCGACGGACGTCCCCACGACAACAAGCGGCGCAAAGCCCTCGAACTCAGGAAGATCGATCTCCTGATCGAGCAGGAGACCTACGCCCCGTTCGACACTGCGCGGCCGCCGCTGTTGCGGGCGCGGCTGTTGCGGCTCCATGCCGACGATCATGTGCTGCTGCTGACGCTGCATCATGCCATTGCCGACGGCTGGTCGATCGGCGTGCTGTTCGAGGAGCTGTCCAACCGCTATGCGGCGCTGGCCGGACGTCCGTCCGTGCCGCTGCCGAAATTGCCGCTCGCCTTTTCGGACGTCGCCCGCTGGCAGCGCTGGTGGTGCGGCACCGACGCCGCCCGCCGCCAGGCCGCCGACTGGACGGAGAATCTGCGCGGCGCGGCCCCCGTCTTCGACGGCGAAGCAAGCCCCGGCGCGTCCACCGGGCATCACCCCGTCAGCCTCGAGCGCGAGCTGATCGGCCGGCTCACGGCGTTCGCCGGCCGGCATAACAGCACGCTGTTCATGTGCCTTCTCACCGGCCTGAAAGCCCTGTTGCTGGCGCAGAGCGGCCGCAGCGACATTTCGGTCGCCACCGCCATGGCCAATCGCGCCCAGCCGGATACCGACCGGGTCGTCGGTCCGTTCGAGAACACGGTGATCGTCCGTACCCGAATCACGCCGGAGCTGTCGTTCGCGCAAGCCCTGGCCCGGGTACGCCAGAGCGTGCTCGACGCGCATGCGCGCCAGGAGCTGCCGTTCAACATCCTTGCCGACCATCTGGAGCAGGAGGGGATCGAACCGGCCTCGCTGCTGCAGGTCTATTTCACCCTGCAAAATCCGCTGCGCCAGCCGCTCGATCTGGCTGACGTCACGATCGAATCGATCGGCAACGTCGCGCGCGAAGGCCAGCCGGTGCTGCCGATCGACCAGACCTGGCTGTCGCTGATGCTCAAGGAGCGCCCCACCGGAATAACCGGCTCATGCAATTACAAGGGCGAGCTGCTTGATGGCCGCAGGGTCCGTGAGTGGATGGCGAATCTCGTCGCGCTGCTGGATGCGGCCGTCGCCCACCCCAACACGCCGCTCGGCCGATTACTCGCTCGCAGGGCGGCATGACCGGCTGTACGGGACGGGAGAACACAGGTTCACTCGCCAAAGCTGTGAATGACCAAGTTGCATCTTGATTATTTGGCGCCAGCGCGCAAGATTATTCCCTCGATTTGATTTGGACGATTATTTTCAACCGGGGGAGTATGTTATGGGTTTCATCAAATTTACCAAGGGTACCTCGTTGAGCGACAAGGACCGCAAGGCCCTGCAAAAGCTGCTGGGCGCCGAGAAGAAGAAGCTCCAGTCCGCGCTCAAGGATGTCGACGCCAGCCTTTCGATGCTGGGCGGAGCGAAGAAAGCCAAGAAGAAGAAGAAGTAAGGATCGTCGGCCGGGACGCCGCACGAATCCTCAGGCTTCATTTTCCGGATATGGGCCGCTCGCTTGTCGAGTTGGGGTCTCGCACAAGCTTGCGCCTGTAAACCGGCCTGCAAATCGACAAGAAATTGCCCGGGTGGACCGTTAGAAGCGGTCCGCTCAGTTGATTCTTGCTCAGTTGATTCTTCCGTCAGGGCCGGAGACTTGGCCTCCGCCTGACGCCATGGGCCTTATTGATGGCAGACGACAGAATTGAACTGTTTGTCGGACTGATCGAGACCATTGACGCTCCGGGCGCAGTCGATGCGTGCCGGCGCCTGCTCTCGGTCGACGAACGGATCCGCGCCGATCGCTTCATGTTCGAGCGGCATCGGCGGCAGTATATCTTCGCGCACGCGATGCTGCGCCTGGCGCTGTCGCAGGCCGCGCCGGACGTCGCACCCACCGATTGGTCCTTCGGGGCCGGTCGCTACGGGCGGCCGTTTGTCGCGGCGCCCGCGACCTCGACCGCGCTGCATTTCAGCCTGTCCCATGCCGATGGCTGCGTTGCCTGCGTCGTGTCCGGGCATGAGACCGTCGGCGTCGACGTCGAAACCGTGTCACGGCGTGTCGCGCCCCTGTCCACTGCGCTTCGCTTCTTTGCGCCGGAGGAGGTCGAAACGTTGCGCGGACTGCCGGAGCCCGCCGCGATCGAGCGCTTTTTCGACTATTGGACGCTCAAGGAGGCCTATCTGAAGGCAAGGGGGTTTGGGCTCAATCTGCCGCTCGACGCTTTCGCGATGCAGGTGTCCCGGGAGGCCATCGAGATCAGCTTCAAGCCCGATATCGCCGACGATCCGCATGCATGGCGCTTCTCGCTGTGCTCGCCGTCGCCCTCGCATCGCCTCGCGATCGCCGACGGCTCCCGCGCGGACGGCGGCCTTCCCATCACCCGCAATTCCTGGCCGTTCCAGGAAGCGGCTGAATGACGCCCCCGCGGCTGCGCGTCTTTCCCGCGATCTCGCGCAACCGCGATCCCAAGAAATATGTCGGCGAGCTGATGCGGGTGGCACAGTTCGCCGACCGTAACGGCTTCGAAGGCATCCTGCTGTTCGAAGGCAACGACGTGTTCGTCGAGCCCTGGGCGATGGCCCAACACATCATGGGTGAGACCGCGCGAAGCTCGCCGCTGATCGCGGTCAATCCGGTCTACATGCACCCGTTCACCGCGGCAAAATTCGTCTCGTCCTTTGCGCAGCTCCACGGCCGCAAGGTCTATCTCAACATGATCACGGGGACCGCGGTCAGCGATTTGCAGGGGCTGGGCGACGAGCAGTCGCATGCCGACCGCTACGTCCGGCTCGGCGAATTCGTCGCGCTGATGCGCCAATTGCTGGAAAGCCCTCGCCCGGTGAATTTCGAGGGCCGGTTCTACCGCGCGAGCAATCTGCAACTTCGCCCGCGCCTGCCGGCGGAGCTGATGCCGGAATTCCTGGTCGCGGGCCAGTCGGAGGCCGCGCAGCGCGTGGCGAAGGAGACCGGCTGCATCAAGATGCAGATGCTGCCGCCCGATCTCGATCGCGGCCTCGATGCGCCCGGAATGAACTTTGGCATCTTCGCCCGCGAGGGACGCGACGAGGCACGGCAGGCGGYAACGGCGCGTTTCCGTGACAATGCCGATGACCGCGAGCTGCTCGCGCTCACCGTGGAGAACAGCGATTCCGTGTGGAAGCGGCGGCTGTATGAAGGCCAGAGCGGCGAGCTCGCTGACAATGGCTACTGGCTGCTGCCGTACCTCACCTTCCAGGCCGACTGCCCCTATCTCGTCGGCAACTACATCGAGATCGGCGCAAAGCTGAAGGATTTTGCGGCGAAGGGCCTGACCACGATCATGCTCGACATGGTCGCCGACGAGGCCGAGATGCAGCACGTCCGCAAGGCGCTCGCGGCGAGCGGGATGTTCTAGGACGTCACGCCGAGCGGACTGAGCCGTGCCAACGGCTCGCTGCCCTCCGGCCGTCGCAAAAGCTGCATGACATGACGCTTCAGGCGTACGAACTCGGGTTCGGTCACGAGATCGTGGCTGCGTGGCCGCGCGAAAGGCAGCACGACATCCTCGATCACCCGGCCGGGTCTTGCGCTCATCACGACGATACGATCGGCGAGGAACAATGCCTCGTCGATGTCGTGGGTGACGAAGACGGTTGTGGTCGGGATCTTGCTCCAGATGTCGAGCAGGACCTCCTGCATCATGCCGCGCGTCTGCGCGTCGAGCGCGCTGAAGGGCTCGTCCATCAGCAGCACCCGCGGCTGGTTGATCAGGACCCTCGCAATTTCCACGCGCTGCTGCATACCGCCCGACAATTGCGTCGGATAGAACGCCTCGAAGCCGGAAAGGCCGACCAGCTTCAGGATCGCGTCGGCGGCGCGGTCGCGCTCCCTCCTCGCGAGACCCCGCATCTTCGGGCCGAAGGCGACATTGTCACGCACCCGCTTCCAGGGAAACAGCGTGTGCTGCTGAAACACCATGCCCCGGTCCGGGCTCGGACTCTGGACCTGCTGGCCGTCGACCGTGAGACGTCCAGCCGTGATCGGCAAATGCCCGGCCAGCGCGCCGAGCAGCGTGGATTTGCCGCAGCCGGAGGGACCGAGGACGCAGACGAGCTCGCCCGGCGCAATCGCGACATCGAGACCGCTGACCGCTTCGAATGCATCACCGCCCGCTCCGAGCGAGATCGAGACATCGGCGAAGTCGATCCGACCGACGCTCTTCGTGCCGATATCCGCGACCCGAATGTTCATCGCGCCACCTTCGGGCTCCGCCAGGGCATCAGAAGCCGCCCGGCCGTCGTCAGCAGCCAGCTGGATCCCATGCCGAGCAGACCGATGATCAGCATGCCGACGATGATGTCGGCGTAGTTCTGGAGCGTGTAGGCTTCCCAGGTGTAATAGCCGATGCCGAACTGGCCTGAGATCATCTCCGCGGTGACGAGGCAGAACCACGAGGTGCCCATGCCGATTGCAAGCCCGGTGACGATGCTGGGCGCGGCGTCCGGCAGCACGACCTCCCTCAGGATCGCCAACTCCCCCGCGCCGAGGCTGCGGGCGGAGGCAACCAGCCGGCGGTCGACATTCGCGACACCGTGGACGGTGTTCAGCACGATCGGAAACAAGGCACCGATGAAGGTGATGTAGATCATCGAGAGTTCGGACGACGGAAAGATCAGGATCGACAGCGGTATCCATGCCACCGCCGGTATCGGCCGCAGCAATTCCAGCGGCGGCAGCAAAAGATCGCTCGCGGCGCGTGACCGGCCGATGGCAAAACCAAGGATCACGCCGATCACGACCGCCGCCCCGTAGCCCGCGAACACCCGCCAGAGGCTACTGGTGATATGTGCCGTCAATTTCGGCGAACGAAACAGGGCGAGCGCGGATTGAACGACCTCGACCGGCGGCGGCACGTTGCGGAAGGTCACGATCCCCAGATTGAGATGCGTGGTCGAAGCGACCTGCCAAAGGGCAATGCAGGCCAGGATCGAAAGGCCGCGGACCATCCAGCGGATGCCCGCAGGCCGCGCCTTGATAGCGGTGGCCATCGCCTCACCGGCTCGCGACGAGGGACTCGCGCGCGGCCGCGAAGTCGAGCACCGCGCCACCGTTCTTCTTCGACCAGCCCTCGGCCGCCTGCTTGAGCAGGAACGCGCTCAGCTCGCCCTTGGATGACCGCACGAACCAGGCCTGGTTTGCGAACAGCTTGATGCCGCTCTCGCGATCCTGAGCGTAGACGACGCGGATGGTCTTGCCGTCCTTCTCGAGGCCGGCGAGCGCCTTCAGCGCGTTCTCGGGCGAGGCATAGTGGCGTACATGAGCCTCGTCCTTGACCCAGATCTGCGCGACGCGGCTGTAGTCGTTGATCTCGGCGCCCGTCGCAGCGTCCTTGGCGCGAAGCGGAAGCTGCGCATAGTTCTTCAGTTCGGAGTCGTAATCGCGCCCCGCCTGCGCCGCCGCGATACGGATGAACTTGTCGGTGACGAACTGGTTGATATCGAGATCGCTGTCCGCGCGCTTGAGCAGCTTCAGCGTCTTGATCGAGGTTGCGACCGCCTGGCGGTACTCCGGCTTCCAGGTCACATCGCGGGTCTGGAGACCGAGCGGTCCGTGAAAGAGGTAATCGACCTCCGCCTCGATGCCGGTCACCTTCGCGATCAGCTCGCTGTACTTCTCCGGCTCTTCAGCGATCAGGCGATCCGCTTCCAGCGCTGCGCGCAGATAGGCGACGACGATCTCGGGATATTTCTCGGCGTATTCCGCGTCGACCAACCCACCGTGGAATGTCGGGGCATTGGCCTGCGCGCCGTCAAAGATCTTGCGCGCGAAGCCGCGCCACGGAAACAGTTCGGCGAACGGAACGAAGTCGGCATGCGCCTCGACCTTGCCTGCCTGCAAGGCCGGCCCCGCAACCTCCGGCGCCTGCGTGATGATGTTGACGTCGGTCTCGGGATTCCAGCCCTTGGCCTCGATCGCGCGGAGCAGCATGCCGTGCGAGGTCGAGGCGAAGGGAACCGAGATGGTCTTGCCTTTGAGCTCATCGAGCGATTGCACCGGCGAGCTCGACGGCACCACGATGCCGTTGCCGCTGCCCTTGGTGCTGCCGGACAGCACGCTGATGAAGAGGCTGCGGCGTCCGGCCTTCTGGAACGCCACGCCGTTCAGCGAGCCCGGAAAGTCAGCCATCGCGCCGAAATCGAGCTTGCCTGCGACCATCTCGTTGGTGAGCGGCGCGCCGCTCGTAAAATTCTTCCACTGGATGTCGTAGGTGACATCCTTGTACTTGCCATCATGGGGCAAAAATTTCTCAAGCAGCTTGAGCTCGCGGATGAGCAGTCCGCCGGTCGCGCAATTGATCGTCGTGTCCTGCGTCCCGACCGCCACACGGATCGTCTCCGCCTGGGCCGGCGCGAACATCGCAACGGTGATGGCCACAATGGCCACACTGAATCTCAAAGAGCTGAATTCGATCATCGAACTGTCCTCGGGAGGCCGGGCGCGTGCCGGCGACAACGCTGGCCGGCACTATCGAAGGCGCGGCGCAACGCTTGAAGCAATTACTTGCATCGCTGTCGCAGGACGTTCGCGCCATGATTCCGTCGCGCAACGACGCAAAGGATTTTCTCAGGACGGAGCCATGGACAGAGGAATCATTCCACTGCCGATCGCCGCGCGTATCAAGCTTTGCTAAGTGATTTGGAACGATCGCAAAGAGATGGACATCGCACCATCGCCGCACTTACCTATTCGCAGCCCCCTGGAGAGCTGACGGATTGCGATGACCATACTCAAGGAAGCTGCCGCGATCGAGCCTGCCGCTTTCGCCGACCGGCCTCATGCAGGCGTTCCGTTCGACTGGATCGACCACAAGAAGACGCGGCGGGTCCGCAGCACACGTGCAAGGCCCGCAAGCTCGGCGCTGTTCATGAGCGAGACGATCGACGGGCTGAATGCCGGCGCGCATTTCCTCGACCGTTTGTCCGCGTCGGAGCAGGCGCGCGTGCACGCGGCCGGCCGCATCATCTCGGTGCCGCAGGGCGAAATGGTATTCAGCCAGGGCGATGGCCACGACGGCATCTTCATCATCCGCCGCGGACAGGTGCGGGTCTATTACACCGCGCCGTCGGGACGCGAGATCACGCTCGCCTATTGGACGCCGGGACATTTCATCGGAGGCCCCGAGATATCCGGCGGTGGCATTCACATGTGGTCGGGCATCGCCATCGAGGCCTGCGAGATCACGACACTCTCCGGGCCGGCGCTCGAGAAGCTGTTGACCGGCATGCCGAGCTTCGCGCTGGCGCTGATCGACGGCCTCATCGCCAAGGGCAAATGCTACTCCTCGATGGCGCAGATCCTCGGCACGCGCTCGGTGATCGAGCGGCTGGCGCAGTTCCTGCTCACGCTGTCGGAGTTGCACGGCACGGCCGACGGCGACACCATCATCATCAACCGCAAGATCACCCATGACCAGATCGCGGCCATGGTGGGCTCGACCCGGCAATGGGTGACGATGATGCTGAAGCGTTTCCAGAACCGCCGCATCATCGCCATCGACGGCAGCACCATCCAGATCAGGCGGATCGACCTGCTGGAGCAGATCCTTTTCAAGGACTGAGGTTCGCCTCTCCAGCGCCAGCGCTTTGGGCGTTGAAGCACCCTCAGCGTCATGGCCGGGCTTGTCCCGGCCATCCACGTCTCACCCCTCGGCGCAAAGAACGTGGATGCCCGGGACAAGCCCGGGCATGACGACCTACGCGGGGAGAGGTGAAGCTCACCGCGCCTCTTCGAATCCCGCCAGCACCGAGGTCAGGTTCGCGCCCAGAATATCCGAGAGATAGCCGCCCTCCTGCACGAACACGGTCGGCAGGCCCATCTTCGCGATCGCCTGGCCGATGCGGCGGAAGCCCGGCGTGGTGACGGCGAGGCCCTTCAGTGGATCATGCTCGGAGGCATCTAAGCCGAGTGCGATGACGAGGGCGCCGGGGGCAAAGGATTCGATCGCCCTGCGCGCGACATCCATCGCCTGGATGTAGCCGTCGTCGCCGGTGCCGATGGCCAGGGGGACGTTGAGATTGGCGCCGAGGCCGGGTCCTTCGCCGCGCTCATGCGCGTAGCCCCACACATAAGGATAGTACGCGATGGGGTCGGCGTGGATCGACACCGTGTAGACGTCAGGGCGTGCGTAGAAGATTCCTTGCGTACCGTTGCCGTGGTGGACGTCGACGTCCAGGATCACGACGCGCTCGTGCTTCAGACGCAGATGCGCCGCGGCGATCGCGCTGTTATTGAGGAAACAGAAGCCGCCGGCCATGTCGCGGTAGGCGTGATGGCCGGGCGGACGGCAGAGTGCATAGGTCGCATCCTCGCCGTCCATCACCATCTGCGCTGCCGTGACCGCAACATCGGTGGCAGCGCAGGCCGCGGCCCAGGTGCCGGGACCGATCGGCGCCGCGGTATCGGCGGTGTGCCAGCCAAGCTTGCCGACGATGTGGGTCGGATAGGTCGCGGCATGGCGCACGGGATGGATGTTGCCGATCATCTCCGGGCCGGAATCGCCGAGCGCGGTCCAGGCGTCCCAGGCTTCGCTGAGGAACGACAGATATTCCGGGCTGTGAATCCGCGCACGCGGCCCCTGTCCGAATGTCGTCGGTTCGACCAGTTGATGCTTGCCGTCCTTCAACCCCTTGAGCAGGCGATCGGCGCGCTCGGGCTGCTCTGTGGTGCGCTTGACGACACCGCGAACCAGGAAGAATTGCGGATCGTGGCTGCGATGCAGTTCGGTATGGACGGCTTTCACTCAAACACTCCGTGGTCGCGTTGACGGTGCCCACAGATGTCTAAATGCCTGCGGCGGCCAGATGCAAGCAAGAAGAATGCCGCCGCTTTGGTGCTGCTCTGCGCCGGAGGCAGACCGCCCGTGATGCTCTAGCAGCGCCCGCGCTGGAGGCAGTGCTCGCGGCCCTGCTGGTCGGTGCGGAAGGACTCGACGAAGCCGCCCTGACGCTGGGTGACGAAGACGGTCTTGCCGTCGCTGCCGCCGAAGGCGAGATTGGTCGGCTCCTTGCCCTTCAGCGCAATCTCCCGCTCGACAGCACCATTGGGCTTCATCAGCGCGATGGTGCCCTTGAGGATGCGCGCGACATAGAGACGGCCGGCGACGTCGGTGCGCAGGCCGTCGACGGTGTCGGGCTGGAAGGCTTTGACGAGTTTTGCGCCRGTGAGCTCGTTACCGCGGACGGTGTAGGACCAGATTTCGCCGCTGCTGGATTCCCCGACATAGAGCGTCTTGCCGTCAGGGCTGAGGTCGATGCCGTTGGTGGTGCCCATCGCGCGCGGCGCGGGCATCACCTGCCCCTGCACCGTGCCGTCCGCAGATTTGGCGATGCGCCAGATGTGGCCTTCCCTGCCCTTCCAGTTCGGATCGCTCGCATAGATCGTGCCGTCGCGCGCGACCGTGATGTCGTTGGGCTGGTTCATCTCGTCGGAATGAAACCAGACGACGGGCTCGCTCGCGCCCTTCGGGACAGCGAAGATGTTGTGCTTCTTGTAGTCGGCAATGAACATGGTGCCGTCACGCGCAAAGCGGATGGCGTTGCCGACGCTGCCCGCGGGCAGTGCCGTAAACTGCTCCGAAGCCGCGCCGCCCACCGGCAGCTTGCCGATGGTGCCGGGCTTGCCAAAGTTGACCACGAAGAGATTGCCGTCGAGATCGGCCGCCGGCCCTTCGATGCCGAAGGTGTATTCGCCCGACGGCGTCACCTGCACGCTTTCGAACAGCTTTGTTTCAGCATGGGCCGGCGATGCCGCGATGACGAGAAGGAGGCTACTGCACAGGCACCAGAAATTCCTGCCGAATGTAATAGCCATCGTCGTCGCTGCACTCGCCATTCAGATAGGGATCGGCAGGCCGGAAGAATCGGCTGAAGCCGGGTTTGTCTACAGCGCTCCTTTGTGTCACGACAACGACCTTGGCGGCCGGTATTTCGCCGCATTCCTTATTGGTCTTGCCAAAGAACTTGCGCTGCGGCGGGCCGGACTTGATCTGCATCCGCGTGCCCGGAACCATTTTCGCAACCAGCAGGTCCGCGGTATCGAGCACGCGCGTGTAGCCAGGTTCGGTCCTGGGCAGGCTTTCGCCGCCCGGCGGCATCAGCTTTTCGGCGCCGATACCGCGCAGCCGCGTGCGCAGCTTGCCGGAGCCTGGATCGCCCGGATAGATCCAGCCGTCCTGCGACAGCATGAAGCGTAGCACCGTCGCGTCCTTTTCCGCATCCGATTGCCCTGCCTTCAGGCCGAAATCCGAATGGCAGCCGACGCAGTGCTTTTCGACGAGCCCCTTACGCAGCGTGGTGAGCCGGATGCTGTTCTGCGCGTCTTTTGCGACGAAGGCGGCAAGCTGATCGATCAGCGCCTGGCTGCGCATGTCGCAAGGCAACGGCGGCGGATCGCCAGCAGCGCGATCGATGCGGATTACCGTCTGGTTCTTGTCCTCGACCAGCCAGATTGCGCCGTCCTCCGCGACCGTCATGCCGACGGGCGCTCCTTGCGGCCGCGCGCCGTTGACGCGGTGCCAGCCTGCGATCAGCTCGTCGAACGGCGCGGCGGCGACGTCGCCGGCGTCGGTCTGAAAGCTGTGGGTCGGATCTGCCGCGCAACTGACGTGGTAACGCACCGGCGCCGGGGCGGGCTTCGGGAAGCCATGGTCGTCGACGTCATAGACGAGGACGCGGCTGCCGGTCGGGCGATAGCCGTGCAGGCCGACCAGCAGCTTGCCTTCCAGTTCCGGGAATTTCGCGCCGTGATAATAGAGCATCGCGAGCGGCGCGCCGTGCGGCGGCATCAGCGAGAACGGCGCCTTGTAGAGCGCATTGGCCGTGCAGAGCGATTTGTAGACCCCGGATTGCAGCACGAGCTTGAATTCGGGGCTCGGCGTCGACAGGTCGTAGCAATAGGGCCAGCCATAGTGCCTGCCCTGCTCGATCGCGTTGATCTCCTCGTTCGGCTTGAAGATGTTGGGCAGGTCGCGCCCGTTCTCGCCTTGCAGGAAGGCGTAGCCGGCATCGGGAAAATTCGGATGCAGCGCCAGCGCCATCGAATTGCGCAGGCCGCGCGCGTAGACGGTGTGCGGCGGGTCGGGATCGGCCGGCTTCAGCGCCGGGAAGGTGCCGCCCGCGGGCGGTGTGAACAGCCAGATCGAGGCCATCGCGGACGCGCCCTCGGCCGCCGCGCATGGCCTTGTGATCGGCGCCGGCGTGATGCAGTCGTCGCTGTGCGAGCCGACATTGACGAACAGCCGCCCGTTCCTGTCAAAGACGAACTGCTTGAGCGGATGCGCGCTCTCGTCGAGCCTGGTGCCGTCGGGCAATGTGATCCGGCGGCCGGGCATGTGCCGGATGATGGTCTCGACCGTGCTGCGGGGATTGTCGGCGAGCGGATCGAACCGGAAGATCGTCTCCGCGGTCGAGGCGTACAACTTCTTGTCCGGGCCAATGACGAGGCCGAACGGATATTCGATGGCGGTCAGCAACTCCTTGAACCGCTGCCCCTGGGGCGCGCGGGGATCGAGCAGCAGCAGCCGTCCATCGGTGTGGCCCCAGCCGCCCATGTCGGCGACCACGAACAGGTCACGGCCCGGCACCTGCATGATCGAGCGCGGAAATTTCAGGCGATCCTCTTCGCTGGCGACGAGGCCGGCGCAGAATCCCGCCTTCATGTCGATCTGGATTCTGGGAAAGGCGAGATCGCCGCTGCCACAGGTTTCCGTGCCGATCGCGTAGCCGCTTTTCCTCACCGGCTCGGAGGAGGCTCCCGGGGCAAGACCGAACAGCGCTCCGGCGACGATCGCCGCAAGCAGGCTTCGGCGTTCATGCCAGAATGTGAGCTGGTTCACGGCGGTCCCCCGGACTTTCGGTCCAAAGTTGTTCCATGCCATGGGAACGCCGTCCAGTTGATCATCACCCCCCTGTGATCAAACCCGCTCGGGCCTTCGCAGCGACCAATCTCCGTAGATTCCCTTACCGGGCTCGCCCCGAATGTTTCGCAAAGGCCTCGGGTGGTATCGATTTGCCATCCCAGTCGCTCCCGACAGGAGACGCATATGGTCCAGGTCTATTTTCACTGCTCCAACACCGAAGGCACGCTGATCGATCGCAGCGGCACCGCGGTGGCCAGCCTGACCGAGGCGCGTGACCGTGCGGCCCAGATCATGCACTCGATGATCTACACCCCGGGTGCCGAAGACTGGCGCGACTGGGTGATCCATGTCAGCGGCTCCGACGGCGAGGAGATCTTCGACCTTCCCTTCACCGCCATGCTCGGCAAGCCGCATTGAGGTGATGTCGTGCTGTTCGCTTCATTAACCCTGCTCTGCCAGCCCCTCAACCTCGTCGCCACCAAGTGGCAGAAGCTGGTGCGGATCGCAGGCAACCCCTACCGCCCCGAGCTGCACTACATGCGCGGGCCTGGCCCGAAATGGCACGCCAAATATCGGGCCAGCCGGCTGGATCGCAGGCTCTGAGCGCCGCGGCTCTTTTCCTGCTAACGATCTCTCGTCATGCCCGGGCTCGTCCCGGGCATCCACGTCTTGGCCACCACGAAAGAACGTGGATGGCCGGGACAGGCCCGGCCATGACGACCAGCGAGCACAGGTCACTTCACTTCCCCGTAAACTTCGCCTTGCGCTTCTCGACGAAGGCGGTGCGGCCTTCGATGGCGTCGGCGCTCTTGCGGATCGTGGCCTGAACCTCGATCTCGCGGCGGAACTGCGCCTCGTAAGCCGCATGCTCGCTCTCCTCGACAAGCGCACGCGTTGCGACCAAAGCGCGCGTCGGGCCGTCCGCCAGACGGCGCGCCAGGGCCAGCGCCTCGTCCATCAGCTTCGCATCGTCGACGACCTGCCGCACCAAGCCGATCTCCTGCGCGCGTTCGGCCGTCAGGGGCTCGTTCAGCAACATCAGCTCGAGCGCGCGCTGCCGGCCGACCAGCCGCGGCAGCAGCCAGGTCGAACCGAGGTCAGGCACCAGGGCGATCCGGCTGAACACCTGGATGAAGCTCGCCGACCGCGCCGCAACAATCATGTCGCCGGCCATCGCAAGGCTGAAGCCGCCGCCGGCCGCGACGCCGTTGACGGCGACCACGACAGGCACGCGGCATTCGCGCAACGCCTTGAACGCCGGCCAGTAGAACCGCATCACGCCGGCGGCGATGTCCTCGCCCAGCGCTTCCGATGCCTTCAAATTCTGTCCTGAGCAAAATCCGCGCCCCGCGCCGGTGAGGATCAGTGCGCGAATGCCCTCATCCCCAGTCATCTCGGCGACGGCGGCAGCGAGCGCGCCGAGCAGGTCCGGCGTCATCGCGTTCAGACTCGCCGGCTCGTCGAGCGTCAAGATCCCAACCGCGCCATCCCGCGCCTGTTTCACACCTGCCATGCCGCTTCTCCCTTTGGATTTTCTCGTTGGCGGCAATGTGCCATCCTTCGCGCGCCCCGCCAATGCTGCAGCTTCCGCGTGAAGCCAGAACAACCGAATCCAGAGATCAAGACGACATCATGCCTCATCAGTTCAGCCTCGCCCAAGCCGTCCGCAAACCCGCCGTCACATCCAAGGGCGGCATTGTCGCTTCGCAATCGCGGCGGGCGGCCGAAGTGGGCGCGCAAGTGCTGGCGGCAGGGGGCGACTGCGTGGACGCGATCGTCGCGACCACCTTTGCGCTGAACGTGCTGGAGCCCTGGAACAGCGGCATCGGCGGCGGCGGCGCGATGGTGTTGTACCGTGCCAAGGAAAATCGCACCGAGGTGATCGACTACGGCATGTGCGCGCCACAGAGCCTGCGCACCACCGACTACCCGCTCAGCGGCGAAGGCGCGGCCTCCGATCTGTTTCCGTGGCCGCGGGTCAAGGACGATCGCAACATCCACGGCCCCGGCTCGGTCGCCGTGCCCGGCGTCGTCGCCGGCATGGAGGAGGCGCATCGCCGCTACGCCAAGATGCCGTGGAAAGACCTGGTCGCACCGGCTGCCGCGCTCGCCGGCGAAGGCCTGCTGGTCGATTGGTGGACCACGCTGACGATCGCGGCATCGGCAGCCGATCTCAGGCGCTATCCCGCGAGCGCGGCCGCGTTCCTGAAGGATGGCCTGCCGCCGAGCGCGCCGTGGGGCATCAAGTCCGAGACGCGGCTGCCACTGGCCACGTTGAAGGCGACGTTGTCACACCTCGCCGCTGCCGGTCCGCGCGATTTCTACCAGGGCGACCTCGCCAAAAGCATCGCATCCGACATCAAGGCCGACGGCGGCTCGCTGTCGGTGGAGGATCTCGCCGCGTTTCGCGCCCATCTGCGCGAGCCGCTGGCGATCCCCTATCGCGACGGCAAGGTGTATGCGACGCCGGAGCTCACGGCCGGACCGACAATGGCGCATGCGCTGCGGCTGTTGCAGCAGAGTCTGAAGCCGGGAAGCGCACCCGACGCGACCACCTACAGCGAATATGCGCTCGCCTTGCAAGCGGCCTTCCGCGAGCGGCTCAAGGACATGGGCGATGCCGACGGCAAGCGCTCGCTCGGCGCCGAATATCTGGCGCCCGCCTGCACAACGCATTTCTCCGTGGTCGACTGCCACGGCAATATCGCAGCGGTCACACAGACCCTGCTCTCATCCTTCGGCTCGAAATACGTGACGCCGCACACCGGCATCGCCATGAACAACGGCATCATGTGGTTCGACCCGACGCCGGGCACCACCAACTCGCTCGCACCAGGCAAGCGCTGCCTCTGCAACTACACGCCCGTCATCGCCGAAACGAAGGACGGCAAGCGTCTCGCGGTCGGCGCCTCCGGCGGCCGCCGCATCCTGCCGTCGGTGATGCAGCTCGTGTCCTTTGCGATGGATTTCGGCATGGACCTCGATACAGCCATCCACCAGCCGCGGATCGACGCCAGCGAAGGCGCGGTCGTGATCGGCGACATCAGACTGCCGGCGGACGTACGCAAGACACTTGCCGCACGCTTCGATTATGAAGAGACGCAAGTGCAGGCCGTGCCGCAGAAGTTCGCCTGCCCCAGCGTGGTGATGCGCGAGGGCGATACGAATTCGGGCGCGGTCGAGATCTTCCAGCCCTGGGCCGACGCTGTCGCCGAATCCTGAGCGTCACGACTCCTCCGCATTTGCACGCGACACCGCGATCGATGTTCGTTCGTCGAACGGACAGATGCGTGCCTAACAGGAGAGATTTCGGATGAAGAAACTTGCGCTCGCCGCAACACTGATCATCGCGGCCGGCTTCACCATGCCAAACGCCGCATTCGCCAGGGGCGGCCACGGACATGGTCATGGCCATGGTCACGGCCATCATGGCGGATACCATGGACATCGCCATGCCACTCCTCCCGGATGGCATCACGGGCGCAAGGTCGGCTGGCGCGGCAGGGGCTGCCCGCCCGGCCTGTGGAAACAGGGCCGCTGCTGACGCCCTATCTGCAAGTCATGCAAGGCGTCGCTCCTGACGGGGCGGCGCCTTCTTCTTCAAACGCCCAGCCGATCCCGCACCCGGCCCGCGATCACAGCAGTCGTAACCCCCAAGGGCCAGAACGCGTGCATCGGGATCGGCTTGATGCCTGTGACCGGCATGTCGATCTCGGCCTTGGCACCGCCGATCAGCCGGCGCGCGAGCTGCGCGCCCATCGCGGTCGAGAGCGCGACGCCGCGGCCGTTGCAACCGAGCGAGATCAGGACGCTCTCCGTCGGCTCGTGCACATGGGGATAATGATCCTTGGTGATGGCGAGCCGGCTGTTCCAGCCGTGCGTCCAGGCGGCGCCCTTGAGCTGCGGCCATAGCCGCTCGGCATAACGCATGAGATAGGCGACGTCGTTGGGCGACTTGATCCAGCGCATCGGGCCGCGGCCGCCCATCAGCAGGCGGTTGTGCTGATCGATGCGGTAATAGACCGTGATGTGGCCGCTCTCGTAGAGCACCGGCCGTGTCGGCATGATCGAGCGGGCGACCGCGTCGGAGAGCGGCGCGGTGGCGGCAATCGAGGAGAATACCGGCACGATGGTACGGCGGAGCGCCGGCCAGAGATCGTCGGTGAAGCCGTTGGTGGCGAGCAGGACCTTGTCGGCATGCACCACCGCGTGCGGCGTCTCGATGCGCCAGCGCGCGCCGTCGCGACGGAGCGACAGCGCCGGCGTCTCGCCATGGACCTTCGCGCCCGCGGAGATCGCAGCGCGCGCAAGACCGCGGGCGTAGCTGAGCGGATGGAGATCACCGCCGCGCGTGTCCAGCATCGCGCCGATGTAGCGGTCCGTGCCGGTCATCTCGCGCAACTGCTCGCGGTTCAGATATTGCACCGGCATGCCGCGGCGGATGCATTGCTCCGCCGTCTTCTCGATCGCGGCGGCGCTGGCCTCGTTGTAGGCCGCGCGCAGCGTGCCATTCTGCCGCGCTTCGCAAGGGATCTGGTAGCGGCGGATCAGGTCGTGCGTGAAATTGGTCGTGCCGTAGGAGAAGTCGATCATGCGGCGGCCGAGCTCGGCGCCGAAATCGGCCTCGATCTGATCGGGGTCGTGCTTCAGGCCTGGATTGGTGTGGCCGCCATTGTTACCCGACGCGCCCCAGCCCGGCTCCTGCGCCTCGAGCACCAGAGCCTCGACACCTTGCTCCGCCAGATGCAAAGCCGTGGACAGCCCGGTGTAGCCGCCACCGACGATAGCAACGGAGACGGTCTTGTCGACATCGAGCGGCGGCGTGGCAACCGGCGCGACGGCGGTGTCGGCATAGAGCGAGGGCGGCAGAGGCAGGCGCGTCGTCATGACAAGGACCGATCAGAGCGGATGTAGCACGCGGCGCAAAAAGTCCTGCGTGCGCGGGTGCTGGGGTTGATTGAGGACGGCCGTCGCCGCGCCCTGCTCGACGATGACGCCGCCGTCGATGAACAGCACGCGGTCGGCGACGTCGCGGGCAAAGCCCATCTCGTGGGTGACRACGACCATGGTCATGCCGTCATCGGCGAGCTTGCGCATCACGCCGAGCACGTCACCGACCAGTTCGGGATCGAGCGCCGAGGTCGGCTCGTCGAACAGGATCGCCTTTGGCTGCATCGCGAGTGCGCGCGCGATGGCGACGCGCTGCTGCTGGCCGCCGGAGAGCTGCGGCGGATGCGCATCGGCCTTTTCGGCGAGGCCCACCTGACCGAGCAGCGCGCGGCCGCGCTCGAGCACCTGCGCACGCGGCTCCTTCTTTACAAAGAGCGGGCCTTCGACGACGTTCTCCAGCACGGTCCGATGCGGGAACAGGTTGAAGCGCTGGAACACCATCGAGACCTGGGTGCGGACCTTCACGATGGAGGACGCATCGCGATCGACCTTCAGTCCCTCGACGTTGATCTCGCCGCGGTCGTAGCTTTCCAGCCCGTTGATACAGCGCAGGATCGTCGACTTGCCGGAGCCCGAAGGGCCAATGATGCAGACCACCTCGCCCTTCTGGACGGAGGCCGTGATGCCCTTGAGCACCTCGTTCTGGCCAAAGCTCTTGTGGACGTCGGTGAGCTCGATCATTTCTTGCCCGCCCGCTTCTCGAAGTGACGGACCAGCAGGATCAGCGGGATGCTCATGGTGAGATACATCAGCGCCACCAGCGTGAACACGTTGGTGTTCTTGAAGGTCGAGGACGCGATCAGCTTGCCTTGAAGGGCGAGCTCGGCGACCGTGATGGTCGAGGCCTGCGACGAATCCTTCAGCATCATGATCATGACGTTGCCGTAGGGCGGCAGCACGATGCGCACCGCCTGGGGCAACACCACGCGGCGCATGGTCAGCCACCAGCCCATGCCGATCGACTGCGCCGCCTCGATCTGGCCCTTGTCGATCGCCTCGATGCCCGCGCGGAAATTCTCGGCCTGGTAGGCCGAATAGGCGATGCCGAGCCCGAGGATCGCGGCCTGCAAGGCCGACAGCGTGACGCCGAGATCCGGCATCACGAAGTAGAGATAGAACAACAGCACGATGATCGGGATGCCGCGGATCACGTTGATCAGGCTGGCGCTGAGCATCGACAGCACCTTGATGCCGGAGACCCGCATCATCGCCCAGATCAGACCCAGCACCGTCGAGAGCAGCAGCGAGCCGATGGTGACGACGATCGTCAGCGCGACGCCGCTCATCAGGATCGGGAAGAATTCGACGGCGTCGTGCCAGAAGCCTTTCATCGGTTAGCCTTACCAGCCTCTGTCGATCAACCCTGCGCCTTCTGACCCCACTTCTCGAGGATCTTGTCGATGGTGCCGTTGGCCTTCAGCTTCGCCAGCGAGGCGTTGATCTTGCCGAGCAGCGCGGCCTCGCCCTTGCGGACGCCGATGCCGACCGAACCGACCGTGACGGGCTTGTAGCCGTCGACGAGACGCACCTCGGGGAAACCGCCCTGCTTCAGATTGTAGGCGAGGATCGGATAGTCGGCGTAGCCGGCCTTGAGGCGACCGGTGTTGACGTCGCGCAGGATGTCCGGGATGTTGTCGTAGGCCTTGACGTCGGCGAACAGGCCGGACTTCTTCAGCGCATCGACGAAGGCGGTGCCGACCTGGGCGCCGACCGTCTCGCCCTTCAGATCATCCTGCGTGGCATAGGCCTTGGTGTCGCTCTTCGGGACCACCAGGCCTTCGCCGTAGGTGTAGATCGGATCGGAGAAGTCGACGACCTCCTTGCGCGGCGCGGTGATGAACATCGCCGCCGCAATCATGTCGATCTTGCCCGATGTGAGCGACGGGATCAGCGCCGAGAACGCCATCGGCTCGATCTGCACGCTGAGGCCGGCGTCCTTGCCGATCTCGGTGACGATGTCGACCATGATGCCCTGGATGGTGTTGGTCTTGGTGTCGAGGAAGGTGAAGGGAATGCCTGTCGGCGTCGAGCCGACCTTCAACGCCTGCTGCGCCGAAGCCGGCATCACCGCTGCAATCGCGAGCGCCGCGACCGCGGCCAGACCAAAACGCTTCATCGCATCCCCCTTTGGGCTTGGCCGATGTCGGCGCTCGCGCATGTCGTGATCAGACGTTGCGGGCCAAGCCGTTTCGGCCTATTTTCACCAATATGAAAATTTGGTCACACTTTCGCGGGCGATGCAAGCGATTTTCATGCACATGAAGGAAGCGGTTTGACGTGAGCGGTGGCAAAAGAATGCGCAAACCGGCCGCCGCAAAGCCGGCGAAGGTGAAAGCCAAGGCTACCACCAAGCCGGCCGAGCCCGCGATGGATGTCGCGGTCGGCCGCCGTATCCGCGATCTCAGGCGTGTCAGACAATTCTCGCTCGAGACCGTCGCGGCGCGCACCGACCTGTCGATCGGCTTCCTCAGCCAGATCGAGCGCGGCCTGTCGTCGCCATCGCTGCGCGTGCTGGCAACGCTCTCCGACGTGCTCGGCGTCGGCATGGCCGCTTTGTTCGGTGCGAGCCCAAGTCCCGACGGCGCCTCCGGCCAGGTGGTGACGCGCGGGCTTCAGCGGCCGGAACTGAAACTCTGGCGCAGCGGAATTTCGAAGCAATTGCTGAGCGCTGCGGGCAGCGACAACCGGCTCAACCTGTTCCTGGTGCATATCGATCCCGGCGGCTCCGCGGGCGACGAACTCTATACCCATGACGGCGAGGAAGCCGGCCTCGTGCTCGAAGGCGAGATGATGCTGACGGTGGACAGCGAGACGTGGTCGCTGAAGACGGGCGACAGTTTTCGGTTCGCGAGCCGAAGGCCGCACCGGTTTTCCAATCCGGCACAGGATGCGAAGGCTGTGGTGCTGTGGGTGAATTGCGTGACAGGGGCGGGGTAGCTTCTTTTCGCGCCGCGAGCGCAATTCCAGTCCTGTCATCCTGAGGCGCTCGCGCAGCGAGCCTCGAAGGATGCACGGCTCCGATAGAGCCGGGCCGTCGCCCTTCGAGGCTCGCTGAAGAAGCGGCCACCTCAGGGTGACGGAGAGGGAGTGAGTGAGCGATGCCTCTCCACCGTCATTGCGAGCGCAGCGAAGCAATCCAGGCTGCCACCGCGGAAAGATACTGGATTGCTTCGCTGCGCTCGCAATGACGAGCAGATGGAGTCTTAGCCGAACCGATACTTGTACCGGTCCACCGTCAGCGCGCTCACATCGACCTCCGGCTTCTTGCCCGACAGCATGTCCGCGAGCACGCGGCCGGAGCCGCAGGACATGGTCCAGCCGAGCGTGCCATGGCCGGTGTTGAGGTGGAGGTTGCCGTATTGCGTCGGGCCGATCACCGGCGGGCCGTCCGGCGTCATCGGACGCAGGCCGCTCCAGAACGTCGCCTTGGAGAGATCGCCGCCGCGCGGGAACAGATCGGTCAGCGAGTGATCGAGCGTGGCGCGGCGGGCGTCGTAGAGCTGGCTCGAATAGCCGGAGATCTCGGCGGTGCCGCCGACGCGGATGCGATTGCCGAGGCGGGTGATCGCGACCTTGTAGCTCTCGTCCATCACAGTCGATTCCGGCGCGCCGGAGGCGTCCTTGATCGGCACCGTGATCGAATAGCCCTTCACCGGATAGACCGGCAATGAGATGCCAAGCGGTGCAACGAGCCGCGACGACCAGCTTCCGAGCGCGAGAACGTAGGCATCGGCCTGCAACGTGCCCGCACTGGTCACGACACCACTGACGCGCGCGCCATCCGTGACGATGCGGTCGATGCCGGTGTTGAACATGAAGCGAACGCCGAGCGCTTCGGCATGCTTGGCCAGCGCCTGCGTGAACATGTGGCAGTCGCCGGTCTCGTCCTGCGGCAAGCGAAGCCCGCCGGCGAACTTCTCCTTCACGGCGGCGAGCGCCGGCTCGACCGCGATGCAGCCCTCCCGGCTCAACACCTCGAAAGGAACGCCATACTGCTTGAGCACGGCGATGTCCTCACCGGTGCCATCGAGCTGCGCCTGGTGACGGAACAGCTGCAGCGTGCCCTGTGAACGCTCGTCATACTGGATGCCGATGTCGCGGCGCAGGTCGCGCAGGCAATCGCGGCTGTATTCCGCGATCGGGATCATCCGGCTCTTGTTGACCGCGTAACGCGCGCTGGTGCRGTTGCGCAGCATCTTGGACAGCCAGACCCACATCACAGGGTCGAGCTTCGGCCGGATCACCAGCGGGCCATGCTTCATCAGCAGCCATTTGATCGCCTTCACCGGCACCCCGGGGCCGGCCCAGGGCGACGAATAGCCGGGCGACACCTCGCCCGCGTTGGCGAAAGAGGTCTCCAGCGCCGGCTCGGGCTGACGGTCGACGACCGTCACCTCATGTCCGGCACGCGCAAGGTAGTAGGCAGAGGTGACACCGATGACACCGCTGCCGAGGATCAGAACTTTCACGCTTCGTCAAACTCCCGCGGCATCACGCTCGCCGCTGCAAGAACAAACTCCGCAACGGCGAGAGCAATTATCAGGCCACCCGCTTGATGGCGTCGCCGAGGATCGAGACCATATCGTCGATATGGCTCTTCTCGACGATGAGGGGCGGCGACAGCGCGAAGCTATCGCCGCTCATGCGGAAGTACAGACCGCGATTGAAGCAATCGACCATGACGTCGTAACCACGCGCGCCGACCGCACCGTCACGCGACGACAGCTCGACAGCGCCCATCAGGCCGCAATTGCGGATGTCGACGACGTTCGGCAGGCCCTTCAGCGAATGCAGCGCATCGCCCCAGTACCCGGCGATCGACGCACCGCGCGTGAGCAGACCCTCGTCCTTGTAGATGTCGAGCGTCGCGATGCCGGCGGCACAGGCGGTCGGATGCGCGGAATAGGTGTAGCCGTGGAACAGCTCCATCTGGTTCTCCGGGCCGACCATCAGGCCGTCGTGAACCTTGCGGCTCGCGAACACCGCGCCGCAGGGAATGGTGCCGTTGGTGATGCCCTTGGCCGTCGTCATCAGGTCCGGCGTGACGCCGAAGAAGTCGGCGGCGAACGGCGTGCCGAGGCGGCCGAAGCCGGTGATGACCTCGTCGAAGATGAGCAGGATGCCGTGCTTGTCGCAGATCTCGCGCAGACGCTTAAGATAGCCCTTCGGCGGCGGCAGCACCGCGGTCGAGCCCGGCACCGGCTCTACGATGACGGCGGCGATCGTCTCGGCGCCATGCAGGCCGACCAGACGCTCGAGATCGTCGGCGAGCTCGGCGCCATGCTCAGGCTGGTCCTTGGCGAAGGCGTTGCGGGTGAGATCGTGGGTGTGGCGGATGTGGTCGACGCCCGGCAGGTGGGTCGCAAACGCGCGGCGATTGGCGACCATGCCGCCGACCGACATGCCGCCGAAGCCGACGCCGTGATAGCCGCGCTCGCGGCCGATCAGACGGGTGCGGCTCGCCTGGCCGTTGGCGCGGTGATAGGCGAGCGCGATCTTCAGCGCAGTGTCGACCGACTCGGAGCCGGAGTTGGTGAAGAAGATGCGGTCGAGGCCCTTCGGCGCGATCTCGGCGAGACGCTCGGCGAAGTCGAATGCCAGCGGATGGCCCATCTGGAACGACGGCGCGAAGTCCAGCGTCATCAGCTGGCGCTCGACCGCGGCGGCGATCTGCTTGCGGCCGTGGCCGGCATTGACGCACCAGAGGCCGGCGGAGCCGTCGATCACCTTGCGGCCGTCGACGGTGGTGTAGTGCATGCCCTCGGCCGAGGAGAACAGGCGCGGCGCCTTCTTGAACTGACGGTTGGCCGTGAACGGCATCCAGAACGAGTCGGTCTTGATAGTGTTCGGAATCTGATGAAGGGTCACGGGCCACGCTCCTTTGCTGACCGGATAGCAGAGGCACGGCTTCGGAAGCGCAACAAGTCCTTTTCTGGTCACCTGCAAGCCATTGATTTCACTGGGGCTGCCGGTCCATATTTGCGCGATCCGCAACACCTGCAACAGGGACCAGGGGCATGAGCGTCGACATCGGTGGACGGCTGCGATTCATCCGGGCGCACCACAAGCTGTCGCAGCGCGAGCTCGCCAAGCGCGCCGGGGTCACCAATTCGACGATCTCGCTGATCGAATCCAACCAGATGAACCCGTCGGTCGGCGCGCTCAAGCGCATCCTCGACGGCATCCCGATGGGGCTCGCCGAGTTCTTCGCGCTGGAGCCGGAGTCGCGGCGCAAGATCTTCTACCGTGCGGAGGAGCTGACCGAGGTCGGCAAGAAGCCGATCTCGTATCGCCAGATCGGCGACAATCTGTTCGGCCGCAGCCTGCAGATCCTGAAGGAGCGCTACGAGCCCGGCAGCGACACCGGGCGCGTTCACCTCGTCCATGACGGCGAGGAAGGCGGCATCGTGATCTCGGGCAAGCTCGAAGTCACCGTCGAGGACGAGCGCCGCATCCTCAATCCCGGCGATGCCTACTACTTCGAGAGCCGTCGCCCGCATCGCTTCCGCTGCGTCGGCGGCAAGCCGTGCGAAGTGATCTCGGCCTGCACGCCGCCGACGTTTTGAGGCGCATCGACATTATCCGGAATCTTACGGAGTGCCCCGGTGTCTTACGGAGCTTGAGGCATCTCAAATTCCGCGCGTCGATCCTCTATATGTTGCGAACCCAAGCCGAGGAAACATTCCGGCGCCGCTTCATAACTGGGCTCGAAGATGAAGATCACGCTCGCCAATGCAGAGGCTGCGCTCGATGAAGTGCAGCGCGACACCGACAAGCTCCATTCGCAGGAGCTGCGTAAGGCTATTGCCGACTACATCGAGACGCAGCGAGAAGCGCTGAAGGCGCTCCGCAAGAAACTGCATTAGCAGGACGCGGCGGAACGAGAAGATCTCGTCCCGCCTTTTTGCCTCAACGCTGGGTCAGCAACTCCTCGATCTTGATCGGGAAACGACGCACCCGCACGCCGGTCGCATGCCACACCGCGTTGGCGACCGCGCCGGCGCTGCCGGTAATGCCGATCTCCCCGACGCCCTTGATGCCGAGCGCATTCACATGCGGATCGTGCTCCTCGACCGTGATCACGTCGAGCGGCGGCACGTCCGCATTCACGGGGATGTGGTACTCGCCGAGATTGGCATTCATGATCCGGCCGCTGCGGCGGTCGGTGATGGCTTCCTCATGCAGCGCGAAGGACATGCCCCAGATCATGCCGCCGAACAGCTGGCTCTTCACCAGGTGCGGATTGACGATGCGCCCAGCCGCGAAAGCGCCGACCATGCGGGTGACACGGACCTGGCCGAGTTCGGGATCGACCTTCACCTCCGCGAACACCGCGCCATGGGCGTGCATCGCATACTCCTCCATCGCCGCAGGATTTGGCGCACCGGTGCCGCGGGCCTCGATCTCGGCAACGCCCGCACGGGCGAGGATCTCGACGTAGCTCTCGCCGCGGCTCTCGTCGTCGCGCCGGATCAGCCTGCCGTCGCGCGCGATCACGCCGGCATTGCCGGCACCGAACAGCGGCGAGCGCTCGTCACTGGTGGCGAGATCGGCGAGCTTTGCGACCACGGCCGCACCGGCGCTATGGATCGCAGCACCCGCGGTCGCGGTGTGCGCCGAACCACCGGCAATGCCGGCGTCGGGCAAGTCGGATGAACCAGCCTTGAACTCGACACGGTCGATGTCGAGCCCGAGTTCGTCGGCCGCGATCTGGGCGAGTGCCGTCCAGGCGCCCTGCCCCATGTCATGCGCGCCGATTTCCATCGCGCCGGAGCCGTCGCGGCGGATGACCGCGCGCGCTTCGGCCTGGAACATCAGCGCTGGGAAAGTCGCCGTGCCCATGCCCCAGCCGACGAGAAGGCCGGCATCATCACGCATCTGCCGGGGCTGGAGCGAACGCTTCGACCAGCCGAAGCGCGCCGCGCCCTGCTCGTAGCAAGCACGCAGCGCCTTGGACGAAAACGGCTTGCCAGTGATCGGCTCGACCTCGGCGTAGTTCTTCAGGCGGAAAGCCAGCGGATCGATGCCGCACGCCCAGGCCATTTCGTCGATCGCGCTTTCGAGCGCGATCGAGCCGGTGGCCTCGCCGGGCGCACGCATGAACAGCGGTGTACCGGTGTTGACGCGCACGGCGTCATGCGAGGTGCGGATTGATGGGCTGGCATAGAGTGTATGCGAGGCGTCCGCCGCGGGCTCGTAGAAATCGTCGAACGTGCTCGACACGGTCCGGGCGTGATGATCGAGCGCAGTCAGGCGCCCTTCGCCGTCCGTGCCAATGCGCAGCCGCTGACGCGTCGGTGCACGGTGACCGACCGGGCCGTACATCTGCTCACGGCGCAGTACCAGCTTGACCGGCTTGCCGACCAGCTTTGCGGCCATGATGCCGAGGACCGGCGGACCGGCCATCAGCCCCTTCGAGCCAAAGCCACCGCCGAGGAACGGGCTGCGGATGTGGATCTTGTCATGCGCGATGCCGAACAACTCTGCCACGCGCGCAAGCGACAGCATCAGACCCTGGGTCGGCATGTCGATCTGCAAATTGTCGCCATTCCATGCGGCCACTATCGCATGCGGCTCCATCGCGTTGTGATATTGCGGCGGCGTTTCGTAAAGCGCGTCGATCTGCTTCTCGGCCGCGGCAAGGCCGGCCTCGACATCGCCGAGGTGATTTTCGGTGGGGTTGCCGACGCCGACGACCGGCGGCACGTAACTCTCGCCGGCATCGAGACCGACCAGCGCAGGCAGCGTCTCGTAGCGCGGCGCCAGCAGCACCGCGCCTTCAGTCGCGGCCTCCAGCGTCTCGGCGATCACGACGGCGATGGGCTGGTTGGCGTAGCGGACCTCATTGCTCTGCAAGACCTCCATCCGGAACACGAACGGATTGGTTTTGATTTCAGGGTCGATCGCAAGCTGTGGCTTGTGGTCTGGTGTCATGACGTCGACGACGCCGGGATGGCGTTTTGCGGCGGCGACATCGAGCGAGGTGACGCGGCCATGCGCGATGCTGGCGACCGCCATCACGGCAAGCAGCATGCCGGGCGGATGATTGTCGGCGGCGTAGGTCGCCTGCCCCTTGACCTTGAGGACGCCGTCGCGGCGGGTCAGCGGCTGACCGATGTTCGAGCCGTGGCGCAGATGGGCGGGAGAGCTGGACAGATTAAGCTCAGGCATGGATGGCTCCGGACGTCGAGGCAAAGGGAGAGGCCGGCAGCGCGGGGATGCGCGCGGGCGTACCGGCGGCGGCAAGGGTCAGCGCGCGCACGACGATGCGGCGTGCGAGCTCGATCTTGAAGGCGTTGTCGCCGGACGGCTTTGCGTCGGTAAGCGCGCGCCAGGCGGCTTCCTGAAAAGCGTCGCTCGTCGGCGCGACGCCCTTGAGCACATCTTCCGCGGCGCGGGCACGCCAGGGCTTTGCGGCGACGCCGCCGAGCGCCAGCCGCGCCTCCGCGATCTTGCCGTTCTCGATCCGCAACGCAGCCGCGGTCGAGACCACGGCGAACGCGTAAGACGTGCGCTCGCGAACTTTCAGATAGCGCGCATGTGCGGCAAAGCTGCGTGCGGCAGGCGGCAGGCGCACCGCGACGATGAGGTCGCCGGGTTCGAGCGCCGTTTCACGCTCGGGCGTATTGCCCGGCAGGCGATGTAGCGCGTCGAGCGCGATCTCGCGGCGGCCGTTCCTGCCCTCGATCTCGACGACGGCATCGAGCGCGACCAGAGGTACACAGAAGTCCGACGGATGCGTGGCGATACAGCTCTCGCTCCAGCCGAGCACGGCATGCGTGCGGTTCTCGCCCTCGCGCGCGTCGCAGCCAGAGCCCGCCTCGCGCTTGTTGCAGCGGCTGGCGGTGTCGTAGAAATAGGCGCAGCGCGTCCGCTGCAGCAGATTGCCGCCGACGGTCGCGGCATTGCGCAGTTGCGCGGACGCACCGGAGAGCAGCGCCTCAGCAACGGCCGGGTAGGACTTCGCGAAGTTTGCGTCATGCGCGAGATCGGCGTTGCTCACCAGCGCGCCGATGCGCAACGATCCGTCGGCGAGAGTCTCGATCTGATCGAGTCCGTCGAGATGCGTGACATCGACCAGCCGATCCGGTCGGCTGACGCCGCCCTTCATCAGATCGAGCAGATTGGTGCCGGCGGCGAGATAGGCAGTGCCCGGCTTAGCGGCCGCCGCAACGGCCTCGGCCACTGTGGCCGGCCTGATATAATCGAACGGTTTCATGCGGAGCGCCTCTGATTGGATTCGTCCGTGCCGGCCTGGGCTTCCAGCACGGCATCGACGATGCCGGCATAAGCGCCGCAGCGGCAGAGATTGCCGCTCATGCATTCGCGGATGCGCTCGGGATCGTTGCCGGCCTGCGCCTCTTGCATCATGCCGATCGCGCTCATGATCTGGCCGGGCGTGCAGAAGCCGCACTGAAAGCCGTCATGTGCGATGAAGGCCGCCTGCACGGGATGAAGCTGGTCGCCGCGCGCGACGCCTTCGATGGTGAGGATGTCGGCGCCGTCATGGCTGATGGCCAGAGCAAGACAGGAGTTGGTGCGCTTGCCGTCGACGAGAATGGTGCAGGCGCCGCACTGGCCGCGATCGCATCCCTTCTTGGTTCCGGTCAGATGGAGGCGCTCACGCAGGAGATCGAGCAGCGTGACGCGCGTATCGTCGAGGACGAAGTCGCGCCGCGCACCGTTCACGGTGAGGCTGATGGAGTGGTTCATACAAGGCTCCGATCAGATATGGACATGAGTCATCGGCCAGCGCGCCACCTCCGTGGCCGCTGTCGATATGCGTTGGCCAGGCGGAACCCAGCCAACATCTCAAGGAAGATACGGAGGCACCCTCCGCTTAACAAGGGTCGCCGAAAAATATTTGGAATTCGTCAAAAGCCCATGCGCAGACAACGCGATGCAGCCTTGCAAGGGTTCATTGCGAGGGTTCAATCTAACCAATTCGTGATCTACATTACCGTCATGGACGACCAGACCGACCAGATTCGGAAGCCCCGCGCCGATGCCGTGCGCAATCGCGAGCGCGTGCTCGAGGCGGCGAAAATCGTGTTCAACGCGGGCGGTCCCGAGGCAAGCCTGGAAGCCGTCGCAAAACGCGCCGGGGTCGGTATCGGCACGCTCTATCGGCATTTTCCAACTCGCGAGGATTTGTTCGAGGCGGTGTACCGGCGCGAGGTCGAGCAGCTCAGCGAGCTCGCTGAGCAATTGAAGAACGCCAAGGACCCGGTCGACGCGCTGCGGCGCTGGCTGCGCTCCAATGTCGAATTCGTTGCCACAAAAAAGGGCATGTCGGCCGCGCTGGCGCTGACGTTCCAGAGCTCGTCGGAACTCGCGGCGTTCTCGATGGACCGGCTCACCAAGGCGATCGGCTCGCTGCTCGACCGCGCGGTCGCGGCCGGCCAGATGCGCGGCGATGTCAGCCCGGAGGATCTGCTCAGGGCACTCGTTGGCATGTGTTACATGCACGACCAGCCGGGCTGGCAATCCTCGGTGCTGCGCATGCTCGACGTGTTCGTGGACGGGCTGCGGGTGCAGCCGGCCGGCAAGTCCGGCACCAAGGCCAAGGCGCGTGCCGCCAAGCCCGCAAAGCCCGCGGTGAAACGGAAGCGATAGCACGCCGTATTTCGCTGAGGGCGTGCTAGGATTGGCATCGCCGGGATTTCAACGCGGAGCCTGTCATGCGCATCGCCACCTTGCTCGTCGCCCTTATGATTATCCTTGGTGCCGCTCCAGCATGCGCCGCCGACGTTACTGCGGCACAGGGCGTGATCCGCGCCCAGGAGCAGGCTTTCGCGCGCGACGATGCGGCCGCGGCCTATT
Organism: Bradyrhizobium sp. 2TAF36; assembly: GCF_052114925.1. Lineage (NCBI taxonomy): Bacteria > Pseudomonadati > Pseudomonadota > Alphaproteobacteria > Hyphomicrobiales > Nitrobacteraceae > Bradyrhizobium > Bradyrhizobium sp. 2TAF36. Next base: position 99,894 of record NZ_JBFRFR010000009.1, read on the forward strand.
CCCACGCCGCGCCGGCGATCAGGGAAATCTTCCCCGCCCCTGACATCTTCATGTCCATGGTGCAAAACGGCTACGCGCCGGTCTACCGGCACAAGAGCTTTGAGTTTGGCGAGAGCAGGAGCGAAGGCAACTGGATCTCCCAGCACGTCCACATCATCGACGCCAACGGCGAAGCCTGGGAAGCGCTCTACACACTCGAGCAGCAGGCGGACGGCAGCTACAAGATCACCGGTTGCTCGCTGCTGAAGGTGGGACGAGAAGTCTAGGTCGCAAAACCCGGTCCCGTCTTGACCGCGTTCATTCGCGACCGGATCAGCAGCGTCAGCACGATGCCGACATTGAGGGCATTCCACGCCACGCCGTTCGCGAACGCCGCAGCGTAGGAGCCCGTCGCGTCGAAGATGACGCCCGACACCCAGCCGCCGAAGGACATGCCGAACACCGAGGCGAAGATCACGATGCCGACGCGGGTTGCCGCCTCGCTCGCCGGCATCGCCTCGCGCACGATGATGGCGTAGCTCGGCACGATGCCGCCCTGAAACAGGCCGAACATCGCGGAGATCAGATAGAGCGAAGTCAGGCTGTCGAAAAACAGATAGAACACCAGCGCAAAGCCCTGCGCCAGCGATCCGACCAGCAGCGTGCGGATGCCGCCGATCTTGTCGGCAAGGTAACCCGAGCCGATGCGGCTGACGATGCCGCAGGCCATCATCAGCGACAGCATCTCGGCGCCACGCGCCACGCCGTAACCGAGATCGCCGCAATAGGCGACGATGTGCACCTGCGGCATCGCCATGGCGACGCAGCAGGAGATGCTGGCGATCGAGAGCAGCACGGTCAGCGTGTTGGTCGAAAGCTTGAGATCGACCTGCGGCGGCCGCGCATTGGCGTGATTGCGGACCTTGTCGTCGCCCATCTGTGCGCGCAGGACCAGCACCAGGATCGTCATCAAAACCACGCAAACGAGGGCGATGCCGATATGCGTGGTGCGCCAGCCGATCGTCTGCATGCCCTCGCTGATGAGCGGCGGCCACATCGTGCCCGCGACGTAATTGCCGCTCGCGACGATGGTCACGGCAAGTCCGCGATAGCGCTCGAACCAGTGCGAGGCCTCCGCCATCAGAGGCGCGAAGGTCGCCGAGGTGCCGAGCCCGATCAGGAAATAGGCCGCGACGAACTGCCAGAGCTGGGTCGAGAGCCCCGCCAGCACGTTGGCAACGCCAATGAAAGCGATGCTGATCGCCATCGCCGGCACGATGCCGAACTTGTCGGTGATCTTGCCGGCGATCACGCCGCCGAGGCCGAAGCCGAACATCATCAGCGTGAAGGCCAGCGACACCGCTGCTCGCGTGGCGGCGAACTCGGTCTGCACGACGGGAATCACCACGACGACCGCCCACATGCCGACGCCGCCGATCGAACCGATCAGCAGCGCAAGCAACAGCCGCACCCAAGCCTGACGCGAATCAGGGGTGAATGAGGCCGGTCTCTGTCCTGGAAGATTTGGCGCGTGCACAGGCCGGACCATGTTCGCTGACCGCCTTGGGGTCAAGCATCGTGCCGCGATATTGGGCATGCGCGGTGCACTGCGGTAAGAAGATGCTTGGCGAAGCCGCGCTTTGCCATTAGTTTGCAATCTGCGTGTGCAACATTGCCGCGCGAGGAGCCTATCGGCGGAATGCTGTTGCGATTGACGCGATCGATGCGGATCAGGGTGGGGCGGATCATCGCCCTCGCCTATCTGTTCTGCGTGCTCGCGCCGGCAGCAGCCCTCGCCTGGGGCAGCGGCCCGGCGCCGTGCCTCGACGACGCGCTCCTCGCCGATCTCGTGCCGGTGCATCACGAGATGCAGGCCGGCCACGTGCATGACGGTGTGTCGCATGACCACGCAGGCCTGCACGCGCATCACCAGGCTGCCGCACAGGATGCGCCAGCCCAACATCACCATGACGGCAAGGCTGGCCCGTGCTGCGCGATGATGTGCGTGACCGCCCTGCCGGCCGACCTGCCCGGCATCGCCAAGCCGCTGCAGCCGATTTCCGCCTGCGCGCCCGAGATCGTGGTCAGCCTGCACAGCGCGGCGCCGCCTCAGCGCTACCGCCCTCCCATCGCCTGATCTGACGCGACGACGTCAGGACCGCACGCGCATCCGCGCGCGCGAACCTGTGGTCTCTACGACAGATCAGGGATGACTCATGCTTACGCTTTCCGGGGCGAAGTTCGCCGCCGCATCCGCGGCGCGTGGACGACACTTTCGATTCAATTGGCCGCTGCTGGCCGCAATCGCATTGATATTGTCCGGCTGCATGCCGGCAACTGTGCCCGTGGCCGGCGCCGATCCTGCCGATCCGGCGGCGAAGGTCGCGCGCGTCGGCTATCGATCGACGATTGCGCCCTATACCAGCCTGCGGCCCGCGACGCCGGGGCCATGGCGCGACCGCAACGACGCTGTCGCACCGCAGCCGAAGCAAGACCGGTAGGGGCGCGCCATGACGCATCATTTTGCGCGGGGCCTGCTCGTGCTCACTGCGCTGGGACTCTCCGGCTGCATGGCATTCTCGCCGGACGGAGGCATGACGACGGTCTCGGAGCTCACCAGCCAGACCATCAACAAGGACGTCGCCTTCGTGCGAACGGCCGAAGGCGCGGAGGCCGTCAACGCGACCGTCCGCCGCTTGCTGGCACGCACGCTGACCACTGAGACGGCCGTGCAGATCGCGCTGCTCAACAACAAGGGATTGCAAGCGACCTATAACGAGCTGGCGCTGGCCGAGACCGAGTTGGTCGAGCAGAGCCTGCCGCCCAATCCTGTGTTCTCGATCTCGCGCATCGCAGGCAATGGCGCGAGCGAGATAGAGCGTCAGGTAGTTGGCGACATCCTCGCGCTGGCCACCCTGCCGTTCCGCTCCGACATCGCCCGCGACCGTTTCCGTCAGGCGCAATTGCGCGCGGCGTTGGCGACGCTGCGGCTGGCCGCGGATGTCCGGCGCGCCTATGTCCGCGCAGTCGCCGGCAACGAAATGGTGGCGCTGCTCACCGACGCGAGGGCGACGGCGGAATCGACGGCGCAGCTCGCGGTCAAACTCGGCGACACCGGTTCGATCAACAAGCTCGACCAGGCCCGCGAGCAGGTGTTTTATGCCGAGACCACGGCCGACCTCGCCACCGCGCGGCAGGCGGCAACGAGCGCGCGCGAAAGGCTCGCGCGCCTGATGGGGCTGTGGGACGGCGGCCTCGACTTCCGTCTGCCCGATCAACTGCCGCCGCTGCCGCGCCGGCCGCAGGCACTGCCCTCGATCGAGGCCGATGCGGTGGCCCATCGCATCGATCTTCAGATCGCGCGGCTGGAGCTGACGGCGCTGGCAAAGTCACTCAACCTCACCGAGGCGACGCGCTTCGTCACGCTGCTCGACCTCGCCGGTATCTCCCGCCGCACCCAGGATCCCGAGGGCCCGCCGTTCCGCGAACGTGGTTTTGACGTGCAGTTCCAGATCCCGATCTTCGACGGCGGCGAGGTGCGGGTGCGGCAAGCGGCGGAGACCTACAATCTCGCCTTCAACCGCCTGACCGAGCGCGCCGTCAACGTTCGCTCCGAGGCGCGCGATGCTTATCGCGCCTATCGCTCCAGCTACGACATCGCCAGCCATTATCAGCGCGAGATCCTGCCCCTGCGCAAGATCATCACCGAGGAGATGCAGCTGCGCTTCTCCAGCATGCAGGTCGATATTTTCGCGCTGCTCACCGAAGCGCGGCAGCGCCTGGCGTCGCTGCGCGGCGCGATCGATGCCAAGCAAAAACTCTTCCTCGCCCAGTCCGACCTCCAGACTGCCGTCAACGGCGGCGGCGCACCTGCGTCGGGCGGCGACACTTCAACCACCATCGCCGCGGCAGCGCCTGCCGATGGCGGTCACTGAGATGGAGGCCAACATGTATTCCCGCCGAGGATTTTTGGGCACCGCCGCGCTTGCCAGCGCGTCAGCCGTCAGCGGCCGTGTGCAGGCCGCGTCCATTCCGGAAGCGCCTCACATGGACAAGGTGGTGATGCAGCCGCCGCTGCATCCGATCAGCGGCCCGGACTACCGCCCCGTGGTCACGCTGAACGGCTGGTCACTGCCGTTCCGCATGAACGGCGACTGGAAGGAATTCCATCTCGTCGCCGAACCCGTGGTGCGCGAGTTCGCCGAAGGCATGAAAGTGAATCTGTGGGGCTATAACGGCCAGTCACCGGGCCCGACCATCGAGGCGGTCGAAGGCGACAAGATTCGTGTCTTCGTCACCAACAGGCTGCCCGAATACACCACCGTGCACTGGCACGGCATGATCATTCCCAGCGGCATGGACGGTGTCGGCGGACTGACGCAGCCGCACATCCAGCCGGGAAAAACCTTCGTCTACGAGTTCGAGATGAAGAAGAGCGGGACCTTCATGTACCACCCGCATTCCGACGAGATGGTGCAGATGGCGATGGGCATGATGGGCATGGTCGTCGTGCATCCGCGCGATCAAAGCTTCCGGCCCGTCGACCGCGACTTCGTCTTCGTGATGAGCACCTATCGCGTCGATCCCGGCACATACCTGCCGCAGGTCAACGAGATGACCGACTTCAACATGTGGACCTGGAATTCGCGGGTGTTTCCCGGCATCGATCCCTTGCCGGTCAGGCTCGGCGACAAGGTGCGCGTGCGCATCGGCAATCTCAGCATGACCAACCATCCGATCCATCTGCACGGCCACAGCTTTGCGGTGACCTGCACCGATGGCGGCTGGATTCCGGAGAGCGCGCAATATCTGGAGACGACCACCGATGTACCCGTGGGCGCGGTGCGGGTGTTCGACGTGCTCGCCGACAATCCCGGCGACTGGGCGTTCCACTGCCACAAGTCGCACCACACCATGAACGCGATGGGGCACGAGGTGCGCAATCTGATTGGCGTGTCGCGCAAGGACCTCGCCAGGGCCGTCGGCAAGCTCGCGCCCGATGCCATGGCGATGGGTTCGACCGGCATGGCCATGGGCAACATGGAGATGCCCGCGCCCGACAACACGCTGCCGATGATGACCGGCACCGGTCAGTTCGGGCCGATCGAGATGGGCGGCATGTTCACGGTGATGAAGATCCGCGACGACCTCGCGCGCGACGATTACCGCGATCCCGGCCCCTACCAATTCCCGCAAGGCACCGTCGCCTACGAGGTCACGCCGCCGTCCGCCGAGCCGGCGCGGCAGCAAGGCGCGCCGATGAAGAACATGAAGATGTGAGCGTTTCGATGAACCACCAACTGGAGAACAAGATGAAGAAGACGATCAAACTCGGACTTGCGCTGGCTGCGCTTTCGACCGCACCGGCGTTTGCCCACGACCAGCACGGGCACGGGACCTTTTCGGCCGGCGAGCCCGGCGATCCCAGGAAGCCCGCGCGCACGATCGAGATCCTGCTGAACGAGATGGACTACGCGCCCGCCAGGATCGAGGTCAAACGCGGCGAGCAGATTCGTTTCGTGCTGCGCAATGTCGGCAAGGAGGACCATGAATTCCTGCTCGCCACGACGAAGGAGAATCTCGCGCATGCCGTGGAGATGAAGAAGCATCCGCACATGGAGCACGACGATCCCAACGGTGTCCGGCTCGCACCGAACAAGACGGCCGAGATCCTCTGGAAGTTCAGCAAGGCCGGCACGTTCGAATTCTCCTGCCTGATTCCCGACCACCGCGACTACGGCATGGTCGGCCACGTCACCGTGAAGTAACAAGGAAGACTCCCATGAACCGCACCATCCGTATCGCCACAGCGCTGGCGCTGACCGTCGGCCTTGCCGCCGAAGCCTTCGCGGCCCAGGGCGCCGCGATCAGCGGCGAGGTCAAGAAGATCGACGAAGGCGCCGGCAAGATCACGCTCAAGCACGGACCRGCGAAAAGCCTCGGCATGGATGAGCCCATGACCATGGTCTATCGCGTCAAGGACCCCGCTTTGCTCAAGCAGGTGAAGGTCGGCGACAAGGTGACCTTCGAGGCCGAGGAGGCGGCCTCGGGGTATACGGTAACGACGATGCAGAAGGCGCAGTAGGGCTACGTCCTCCGCAGCTGATTTCGGCGCCAAACGCTTCCACAACGTCATGGCCGGGCTCGTCCCGGCCATCCACGGCTTGGGCGCGACATGAAGAACGTGGGGATCCCCGGGCCTTCGCCGCGCCGAAGCGGCTTGGGCCGCGCAGGCGGGACAAGCCCGGGCATGACGACTTCGTCCCTGCCAGGTGCCCGAAACACCCCGGTCTGACCTCCTGCCGCACCCTCCGTTAACCCTTTGCTAACCATACACCCGGCAAGAATTGCCGAGTGAAGTCGAGTGTCGTCAGCCGCGTAGAACGGGAGGTTCCCCGTGGACGCCAGTGCGGTGCCTCACTTTCGAAACGGCGGCCCTTCGGCCGCCGCGCAGACATTTGGGGCGCGCGGACGGCAGTCGCGCGGGGGAGCAGCTACCATGGTCGACGTCACCGCGGGACAGGGCGTAGGCAGCACGAACGCCGGCTTCCCGACCCTTACCGAGATCGGCAACATCCTCAAGCGCGGCGATATCGCGCTGGCGCTCGGCGTCCTCACCATCCTGGTGGTGCTGATCCTGCCGCTGCCCGCGATCGTGCTCGACCTGTTCCTGGCGATCTCGATCACGCTCTCGATCCTGATCCTGATGACGTCGCTGTTCATCCAGGCGCCGCTGGAATTCTCCGCCYTCCCGACCGTCCTCCTGATCTCGACGATGCTGCGCCTGTCGCTGAACATGGCCTCGACCCGCCTGATCCTGTCGCACGGGCACGAGGGCACGGATGCCGCCGGTCACGTCATCGAAGCCTTCGGCAGCTTCGTGATGGGCGGCAATTTCGTCATCGGTATCATCGTCTTCGCCATCCTGATCATCGTCAACTTCGTCGTCATCACCAAGGGTTCGGGCCGTATCGCCGAAGTCGCCGCCCGCTTCCACCTCGACGCCATGCCCGGCAAGCAGATGGCGATCGACGCCGATCTCTCCGCCGGCCTGATCGACGAGAAGGTCGCCAAGCAGCGGCGCAAGGATCTGGAGGACGAGAGCGGCTTCTTCGGCGCCATGGACGGTGCCTCCAAATTCGTTCGCGGCGATGCCATCGCGGGCCTTTTGATCGTCTTCATCAACATCGTCGGCGGCATGATCATCGGTGTCGCGCAGCAAGGCCTCTCCTTCGCCGATGCCGGGCGCAGCTACACGCTGCTGACCGTCGGTGACGGCCTCGTCACCCAGGTGCCGGCGCTGATCGTTTCGACCGCGGCCGGCCTGCTCGTCTCCAAGGCCGGCGTGTCCGGCGCCGCCGACAAGGCGCTGATGAAACAGTTCTCCGGCTATCCGCAGGCGCTGGCGATGTCCGCGGCGGTCATGCTGGTGCTGGCGGCGCTGCCGGGCATTCCGACCATCCCCTTCCTGGCGCTCGGCGGCGGCGCCGGTGCGCTCGCCTGGCACGCCCGCAACCGCAACCGGGCGACTGCCAGGGCTGACGAAGTTGCAAAGACCGCACCCGCTCCGGGAACGCCGGGTTCACCTGGCGCCGCTGCGGCCGAAGAGCCGATCTCCGCCGCGCTCAAGATCGACGATCTCAAGATCGAGCTCGGCTATGCGCTACTGCCGCTGGTCAACGGCCCTGATGGCACCGACCGCCTCACCGAGCAGATCAAGGCGCTGCGCCGCTCGCTCGCGATCGAGATGGGCTTTGTGATGCCCGCCGTGYGCATCCTCGATAACGTCCAGCTCGAAGCCAACACCTACATCATCAAGATCAAGGAAGTGGACGCCGGCACCGGCAAGATCTGGCCGAACCAGTTCATGGTCATGGACCCCGGCGGCAGCCAGGTGCAGGTGCCCGGCATCCATACCACCGAGCCGACCTTCGGCCTGCCCGCAACCTGGGTCGATGCCAGCCTCAAAGAAGAAGCCTCGCTCAAGGGCTACACCGTCGTCGACGCCGCGACCGTGCTCTCGACCCACCTCACCGAGCTGCTCAAGGCCAACATGTCGGACCTGCTCTCCTACGGCGAGGTGCAGAAGCTGCTCAAGGAGCTGCCGAAGGAGCAGGGCGAGCTGGTCAAGGACATCGTGCCGGGCCAGGTCACGGTCTCCGGCATCCAGCGCGTGCTGCAGCTGCTGCTCGCCGAGCGCATCTCGATCCGCGACCTCTCGACCATCCTGGAAGGCATCGCCGACTCGCTCGCCTTCTCGCGCAATCCCGCGACCATGGTCGAGCATGTCCGCGCCCGCCTCGCGCGGCAGATCTGCGCGCAAAACACCTCCTACAGCGGTTATCTGCCGCTGATCGCGCTGTCAGCGCGGTGGGAACAGGCCTTCGCCGAATCCATCATCGGCCAGGGCGAGGAACGCAGCCTCGCGATGCAGCCCTCGAAGCTGTCGGAATTCATGACCGGCGTGCGCGAGGCCTTCGAGCGCGCCGCGCGCGAAGGCGAGGCGCCGGTGCTGGTCACGTCTGCGGCAATTCGTCCCTTCGTACGCTCCCTCGTCGAGCGGTTCCGGGCCCAGACGACGGTGCTGTCGCAGGCTGAAATCCACCCCAGGGCGAGATTGAAAACGGTCGGAAGCATCTGATTTGCCTTAAGAAGCCGTATGTTTTTCGGCCACAGGCAAATGGTTTTTGAGTTCCTGGCGCCTTGTCGACCAAATGCAAACAAGGCGCCTCGCAAGCACATTACACCTTTGAAATAATTATATAATCGAACGATTGAGGGGTCGCTTTCGATCGCGATCTTTCACGTCCTGTCACGCTCTTGTGATCGCCCCTTGGGAACGAATCCCCCCAATACTAGGTTGTTGGGGACCGGAAGCATGAACCTCCCCCAACAGGGTAGCGACTACTTCGGGTAGATGGCGGCAGGAGCCTTCCATGAACCACTCGATTTACAGCGCCGATCGCTCGACCCACTTGAAAATCGTGGTCGTAGCCCTCGTCGCCGGCATCGCGGTGGCAGGCTTCGGCATCACGGCGGCGCGCACGGGTTCGGACGAAGGTCTGACCCAGACCGCCCGCGTCATCAAGGCCGGCAAGCCRGTTGTTATCACCAGCTCGAACGCATCCCTCGTTCGATAAGGAGATTTGACGAGTTTTGTGAATTCACGCGGCTCTTTACCAGCCCCCCAAAGTCGCCACGTGGATATGTAGACGACCCCAACCCCAAGTCGACTACGGAAAGCGCCCGCCCCCCACGGGCGCTTTCTCATGTCTGGGGTACCTCGTCATTGCGAGCGTAGCGAAGCAATCCAGACTGTCGCCGCGGTAAGATTCTGGATTGCTTCGCTACGCTCGCAATGACGGAGCAATTGGCACAGCCGCGATCCTCCAACCAGCCCCGATCAAATTCTACCGCGCCCCATAAGTCGGCGGCGGCGCCTGGACCGTCGGTGCTGCCGCAGCGAAGAGCTCGGCCTTGCTACCGGTGAGCGGCGGGTAGATGCGCTTGCAGTTGATGGTCTGCTTGGTCGCCTTTGCGGCCGCGCCAGTGGTGCGAACCTCGCGATCCCACCCTTCGGTATAGAGCGCGCCCCAGCCGCCGAGGTCGAGCACGGTCACGTACCAATCGATGCGCAGCGGCAGCATCGGCAGGCCCGCCAGATCGGCTACGACGTTGTGACCGGCGAAGCGGCCCATGGGACGGGCGAACTGGCAGGACATCACCGTCGGGTGCAGTCCATCGACCACGCTCGAGGCGACGTCGCCGGCGGCGAACACGCCCGGCACATCGGCCACCCGCATGAAAGGATCGACCAGCAGGCGGCCGAGGCGATCGCGCGCGCCCGCGAAGCTCTCGGCCAGCCGGCTCGCGCGCATCCCGGCGCACCAGATCACGGTTTGCGCCGGGATGAACTCGCCCGAGCTCAGGTGCATGCCGGCGGCCTCGACGGACACGACGCGCACGCCAAGCCGCGTCTCGACGTCGAGCGAGGCCAATGCCGTCTCGATGACGGGACGCGCATGCGCGCCGATGGTGGCGCCGACCGCAGGGTTGGGATCGACCAGGACGATGCGGCGGCTGCCGGTGATGCCGACGCGCGCCAGCCTGTCCGGCATCTCGGCCGCCACCTCGATGCCGGTGAATCCGGCGCCGACCACCACGACAGTCGAGCGCCCCGGCGAGGGCGCGCTGTGTCCGAGCGAGACGAGATGATTTTCGAGGATGAGCGCGGCGGCATAGGTATCGACATCGAAAGCATGCTCGGCAAGGCCGGGGATGGCGGGACGCATCACTTCGCTGCCGAGCGCCAGCACCAGGCGGTCGTAGCTCAGCGTCTCCTCGCCCCCGCTCGTGACGAGCGAAATCTCGCGCCGTGCCGGGTCGATGGCTTCGACCTCGCCAATGCCATGAGTGACGCCGATCGGATCGAGCAGTTGCGGCAACGGCAGTGCGACCTCGCTGAGGTCGGCCTCGTAATTGCGCACGCGGATGTTGTGATAGGGATTGCGATCGACGACACGGATCTCGATGTCACGGCCGGCCGCGCCGATCTCGTCGCGCCTGCGCGCGGCGCCGATGGCCGCCCATAGACCCGCAAACCCCGCGCCGAGCACGACGATACGCGCCATGTCCGTTTACTGCTTTGTCCAAGAATTCCGGCGGCCTGCCCGCGCAGGCAGATATAGCTCATTCGACCGGATCGACCAACTGCGGCGGCGCCGCTCCGCTGCATAAAATCGCGGCTCAGGCCTCGCGCAGCTCCGACGGCGTCGCGCCAAAACGCTTGCGGAAGGCGCGGTTGAAATAGGACAGGTCGGAGAAGCCCGAGGAATGCGCGATGTCGCTGATCTTGCGCGCCCTCGCGCGGGGATCGCCGAGCAGCTTGCGCGCCAGCACCAGGCGCTGCTCCAGCACGAATTCGGTGAAGGTCGTGCCGGCCTGCTCGAACAAGCGTTGCGCCTGGCGCGGGCTGAGCCCTGAGCGCGTCGCGATCTCGGACAGACAGAGATCGTTGCGGCCGAGCGCGGCCATCACGTCGGCACGCATGAGATCGAGACGGGCCGCCGCATGTCCGCGACCGCGCGCGAGGCTTGCATGCTCCGCATCGGTGCCGAGCAGCAGGCCGACGAGATCGATCACGTGCTGCGCGGTCAGGCGCTGGCCGACGGCGTCGAGATGCGGCGCGTGGTTGGCGGCGAGTGCGTGGTAGCGGAAGATCGTCTCGGCCACCGCGCCGTCCGAGAGCACTTGCGACAGCTTGTCCTCGGCACGCGGATTGATGTCGAGCAGCGCGCGGCGCGGCATGCGGATGCTGGTGAAGCGATCTTCCTGGGTGTGGCCGACGGTGCCGGTGACGCCCATGTCGACAAGCACCATCTGCGCAGGCGCAAGTTCAACGGTGTGGCCGTTCTGCCCGACGCGGACTAGACCCGCATGCGCGGCGATCAGGACCAGATCGTCGCTGCCGTCGGCCAGATGGCTCTGCGTGCGCGAGTATTGCGCGGAGGCACCTTCGGGAATGGCCAACGCGATATTGTCGACCACGCTGACCTGGAGCCGGCAATCGATGTTGTCGCCATGGCTCGGCCCGACGTCGAGGCCGCAGGGACCGAAGGCCCGCTCGCGCCAATGTTCGAAGGCCGGACCATGCGGAAGGCCCGCATATTGGTGGACGAAGATGCCCGGCGTCTTAGCTGCGTCCATCTGACTTCTAGCCCCTTTTCCGGCGCCATGATGTGCGGCGCCGACTGCAAATTCCCGGCATTTGACGCCGTGGATTGCGGGGAGGTTCAACGCGGGAGTGGATTCGGCGGGACTTGTCGGGGTGCGACGGCTGGACGGACCTTGGCGACGGTCGAGCGCCGTGTGCGCTCCATCCGGGCTACGGCGCCACGACACCTACTTCTTCGCGGGCGCCTGCGGCTGAGACGGCGGCACGGTCTCGATCAGCTTGCCGGAAAACACCGGAGCCGAGGTCGGCTGGCCGTTGGGCGAGCCGCCGGCCTGCTCGACGGTGACGGCGTAGGTCGCACCGTTGACGACCTCGGGATCGAAGGAGCCGAGCACCGGGCGCGCGGTGAAATCGCCCGCGCCAATCACGCCAAGCGAGCGCGGACGCGGCAGCTTGTCGGAGATCAGCCAGAGCTCGAAGCTCTTGCCGGCCTCCGGAGTCGCGCCCACCTTGCGCACGGTGAAATTCCGCGTCGCGCCGTCGACGGTGAGGATGAAGGCGGGACCGCCGCCCTGGCCCTGCAACAGCGCGACATACTGCGCAGCAGCCGTGAGCGGCGCCGCCGGCGTCTTCACTTCCACCGTCTGGATGCGCGGCGCCGGGCGCAAGCCGCCCGGCAGCGCATCGGGCTGGAAGATCTGAAGCGACAGCGTCACCAGCAGTGCAGCCGCAAGCGCGCCCACCGCGGAGGCGATCGTGCGCCAGCGTTTCACGCGGCCCTCGAGCCGGATGACATTGCTGTTGTCGGCAACCGGCGCCGGCGGCGCGCGCGCGACGTCAGGATCGGGTGCATGGACCTGCGGCATGAATATCGGCGCGATGTCGGGAAGCGCATCGGGTGCCGGCCGCGCCGTCCCGGGCTGCTCTGCTTCGGAAGGCTGCAGCTCCGGTTGCGGCACGGCGTCCGGCGCCAGCTCAGGCGGTGCAGCTTCGATCGAGGAGGACTCGGGCACAGGTGGCGGCGGCGGCGAAGCTTCCGGCGCAGGCGTCTCCTGCGCAAAGTCCGTCCGCGCAAGCTCGGACCGGATGTTCTCCCACACGATCGGACGCGGCTCGACCGAGCCGACCATCTGGTTGAGGACGCCGAGCCGGTAAGCCCAGGCCTGCACGACATCGGCGAACGCCTTGTCCACGGCCATCATGGTCTCGACCTGCGCGCGCTCACTGGCGTCGAGCGTACCGAGCGCATATTCCGCGGCGAGCGCGATATGGTCCTCCGTGTAGGCCATCACTTCCAGTCCAGAACCACCCTCACAATGCAAGTCCTCATAGTCCGAGGCACTCGCGGATATCCAACATGCTGCGCCGGAGCCACGTCTTCACCGTGTTGACGGGCGCGGCGAATTTTTCCGCCAATTGCTCGCGGCTCCAGCCGTTGTAATAGGCGAGAAGCACGAGCCTCTGACGATCCGGCTCGAGCCGGCCGATGCATTCCAGGAGCCGCTTCAACTCCTCGGTCATCTCCCTCCGCGCCAGCGGATCGGGGCTGTCGGCAGCGACTTCCATCGCCTGCGGCTCTTCCTCGATGGAGACTTCCGTCTTCTTGCGCACGATGTCGATGGCGCGGTTGCGCGCGATCGATGCCATCCATGTGATCGGCGACGACAAGGCCGGATTGAACTGGCCCGCGCCGTTCCAGATCTTGACGTAGGTCTCCTGAATGACCTCCTCTGCGAGATCCTGTCGACGCAAGATACGGAGCACGACGCCATAGAGTTTCGCGCGCGTGGCGACGTAGAGGCGCTCGAACGCGGCCTGATCGCCCCTGGCGACCTCCCCAATCAGCCCGACCAGCTCTGCTGGCGTCAGCATTCAGCCCCCCACGCACGGCCTGTCGCGTTCGGCGCAGGCCCTGGCACTCCGCTACCATAGCGCGCGGCAAAGCCCATCACCAAGGGGCGGCGCGCCACACTGTGGATAGCAAACGCGAAACCCGGACCTTGCGGGTCCGGGTTCGACGAATTCTCGGCTGTTGGACCGCTGGCTGCGCCGTCAGGCGACGGCGCCGATGCGGGCGCGCATCAGGCCGATGCTGTCGAGGTCGGCCTGCTCGCGGGCGTTTTCTTCGGCGCGCTCGCGGGCCTGGTCACGCTCGTCGAGGAGCTCGACCTTCTTCAGTTCCTCGAAGGCTTCGGCCAGCGCGGCCTTGGCTTCGTCGAGCTGGCCCTTCAGTTCGTCGGCCGAGCGGGTCAGGTTCTCGCGGCGCTGAATCGCGGCCTTGGCATAGGTCGGATAAGCGAAGTGCGAGGGATCGTTGATCCCGGCACGCTCCTGCTCGGTCGTGATCTCGCGTTCAAGATCGGTCGACATCCGCTGGAAGTCGGCGATCATGGTCTCGATCTGGGTGACCCGGCGGCGCTTCTCGTCGACCTGAAATTTCTTCAGGCGGATGAGGGTATCACGTGACTTCATCGACTCATACTCCCCAGAAGTCCCCTGGCTGCACGTGGGACGTCACCGGTCTCCCCACAGGCCCTGATAGGGCCAAGACCGGCTCTGCTACTCTGTGAGAGCGGATGATGACCTGACAAAGTTAGCGTTCCGTTTCCAAATCACCGAGGATTTGCGCCAACTGGCGGTAGCCGTCCGCCAGTGATGCATTTTCGTCCTTGCGCTGGCGCAGGAACGCCTCCAGCGGCTCGTGCAGCCGGATCGCCTCGTCCACCTCGGGGCTGGAGCCGGCCCGGTAGGCCCCGAGCCGGATCAATTCCTCCATGTCGGCATRGGTCGCCATCACCTGGCGGGCCCGCTGGATGGTCGGCCAGAACTGCGGATCGGCCGATTTCGGCATGGTGCGGGAGACGGATTTGAGGATGTTGATGGCGGGGTAACGGCCGCGCTCGGCGATCGAGCGCTGCATCACGATATGGCCGTCGAGGATGCCGCGGACGGCATCCGCGATCGGCTCGTTATGGTCGTCGCCGTCGACCAGCACCGTGAAGATCGCGGTGATCGCGCCCTCACCGAGGCCCGGCCCCGCGCGCTCCAGAAGCTTCGGCAACTCGGTGAACACGGTCGGCGTATAGCCCTTGGCGGTCGGCGGCTCGCCGGCGGACAGGCCGATCTCGCGCTGGGCCATGGCGAAGCGCGTGACCGAGTCCATCAGGCAGAGCACGTCCTTCTCTTCATCGCGAAAGTATTCGGCGACCGCGAGCGTCAGATAGGCGGCCTGGCGCCGCATCAGCGCCGGCTCGTCCGAGGTTGCGACCACCACGACAGAGCGCGCCAGGCCCTCCTCGCCGAGGTCGTCCTGCAGGAATTCCTGGACCTCGCGGCCGCGTTCGCCGATCAGCCCGATGACGCTGACCGCGGCATCGACGTTGCGCGCGAGCATCGACAGCAGCACCGATTTGCCGACGCCGGACCCTGCGAAAATGCCCATGCGCTGGCCGCGGCAGCAGGTGAGGAACGTGTTCATCGCGCGCACGCCGAGATCGAGCGGGGCGCCGACGCGCTTGCGCGAATGCGCCGGCGGCGGCGAATTGCGGTATGGCATCGGCGCCGGGCCCTGCGGCAATGGCCCCTTGCCATCGATCGGCTCGCCCAGCGCGTTGACGACGCGGCCGAGCCAGGCCGACGACGGACGCACTTGATTGGCGGCATTGGCGATGACGGCCTTGCAGCCGCGGCGCACCCCGTCCAGGCCGGCGAACGGCATCACGACAGCGTTGTTGCCGGAGAAGCCGATCACCTCGCAGGGAATGGAACGGTTCGCGCCGGTCTCGATCACGAGCCGCGCACCGACCGACATCGCGTGAATGGGTCCGGCCACTTCGACCATCAGGCCGCGAACGCCGACCACGCGGCCATAGATGTTGACGCCGTCGATGTCGCCGATCTGTTCGGCAAGAGCCTTCATCAGGGGCGCGCCTTTAATAAGAGGACCTTCATAAGGTGATCGCCTCCGATCCCGGGCTTCATGGCGAAAGACTTAAGTTTCGCCATATTTCTGAACGGCGCTTAACTTCGTGTTTACCCGCATCGTTAATCATTGCGTCACTGTCTTTGTGACTGAGCGTGACTCCCCTTCAGAAGAAGGCTGAGTCGCGGGAGTCGGTTAGGCCCGTCTCTTAAAGTGGAACTTGAACGGTACGGGGTGACGAAAGCTGCTTCGCGCGCAAGACCTTAGGGCGATTCGACAAAAATTGCACCGGGGGGACTTGCGTTCCAGAATCAGAGTTTGTTAACCATCTGTTGTCAGGATCCGAATCAGTTGTTCAAAGGCGTTTTGTTGAGTGCCGCGAATGCGGCCGACCTGACGCCCAGGAGCGGCGACTATGGGGAACTGGCATGCGCGTTTTGCTGATTGAAGATGACAGCGCCGTCGCGCAGTCGATCGAGCTGATGCTGAAGTCTGAGAGCTTCAACGTCTACACGACCGATTTGGGGGAAGAAGGCGTCGATCTCGGTAAGTTATACGATTACGACATTATTCTTCTCGACCTCAATCTGCCCGACATGTCCGGTTACGACGTGCTCAAGCAGCTTCGGGTCTCCAAGATCAAGACACCGATTCTGATCCTCTCCGGCCTCGCCGGCATCGAGGACAAGGTCAAGGGTCTCGGCGTCGGCGCCGACGACTACATGACCAAGCCCTTCCACAAGGACGAGCTGGTAGCCCGGATCCACGCGATCGTGCGCCGCTCCAAGGGTCACGCCCAGTCGGTCATCCAGACCGGCGACCTCGTCGTCAACCTCGACACCAAGACGGTGGAAGTCGGCGGCCAGCGCGTGCATCTGACCGGCAAGGAATACCAGATGCTGGAGCTCCTCTCGCTCCGCAAGGGTACGACGCTCACCAAGGAAATGTTCCTCAACCACCTCTATGGCGGCATGGACGAGCCCGAGCTGAAGATCATCGACGTCTTCATCTGCAAGCTCCGCAAGAAGCTCGCCAACGCTTCCGAGGGCCGCAACTTCATCGAGACCGTGTGGGGCCGCGGCTACGTGCTGCGCGAGCCGCACGAGCACGAAGAGCGCATTCCCGCCTGATCACTAAGTTTACGTCGCGAGCCCCCGGGGCTCGCTCCTCCCAGCCTGGACCCCGCCGCAAATGGCGGGGTTTTGTTTTTTGGGGACGCCAACGCGGCCTCATCGTCCTTGCGCCATTGAACCGCTATCCTCCCCCCGCCGACGAATGGTCGCTGCACGATGGGGGAACGATGATCCTGCAATCACTGGCCGGCCTGCCCGCCTTCCTGGTTTATTTCTGCACCGGCCTGATCGCGATCGTGGCGTATCTGTTCGTCTACACCCGCATCACCCCGCACAACGAGTTCCAGCTCATCCGCGACAACGAGCCGGCCGCCGCGATCGCGCTCGGCCTCAGCCTGCTCGGCTTCGTGGCGCCATTGGTCAGCGCGATCGCGCATTCGGCCAATGTGCTGGACTGCCTGATCTGGGCGGTCATCGCGTTGATCGTGCAGATCATCGTGCTCTTTCTGGTGAAGGTCCCGGTGCCGAACCTGTCGGCGCGGATTGCCGCAGGCGAGCTTGCGCCGGCGATCTGGCTCGGGCTGTCTTCGCTCGCGGCGGGCCTGTTGAACGCCGCCTGCATGATCTACTGACATGGCCAAACCCTCCAAAAAGGAGTTCGGCAAGCGCCGGCCGGCGCCCGTGGCGCCGCCATCGGGTCCGCCTGTGAAGCGCTCCGGCCATGTCGCGCTGCTGGTGATGGGCACGATCGCGGTCGGCACCACCGCCTACACGCTGATGCCGCGGCAGCACTGCGAACCCTCGCCCGGAGCCGTGCCGGGCCAGACGACCACGACGTGCAGCAGTAGCAGCAGTTCATCGGGCGGAAGCGACGGCAGCAGCTCGCGCTGGTCGTCGCGATCGAGCTTCTTCAGCAGCGATTCCTCGAGCCATTCCTCATCGGGAACCTCTTCGGACTCAGGCTCCAGCAGCGTGAGCCGTGGCGGCTTCGGCTCGTTCGGCCATGGCTTCTCGGGCGGCGGCTAGCGCATGATCCGGAAAAGCGGCCACCGATTTTCCCTCGCGACAAACGCGGAACGCGTTTGCGCGGAGATCATGCGCAGGAAATAACATGCGACGCATCGTCTGCCCCGAGCGCGACGACTGGCGGCAGACCGCCGAACAATGCGGCTTCGCCTTCCACACCATCGACGGCGAACGCTATTGGGACGAGAGTGCCTATTACGCCTTCACGCTCGACGAGATCGAGTGCGGCATCGAGACGCCGACAGCCGAGATCGACGCGATGTGCCTGGAGCTTGCCGGCCGCGTGATCGGTGACGAGCGCTATCTGCGACGCTTGAAGATTCCGGAGGCGTTCTGGAGCTTGATCGCCGAGAGCTGGAAGCGCGACGATCGCAGCCTCTATGGCCGGCTCGATCTGAAGTTCGACGGACAGTCGCCTGCAAAGCTGCTCGAATACAACGCGGATACGCCGACCTCGATCTTCGAGGCTGCGGTGTTTCAATGGACCTGGCTCGAACAGGCGATCGAACGCCGCATCATTCCGGCGCGCGCCGACCAGTTCAACTCCATCCACGAGCGGCTGATCGCGGCGTGGAAGGAGATTGCCGCAGGCCGCCATGTCCATCTCACCGGCACCACCGGCAACGAGGAAGACGCCGGCACGCTCGCTTATCTCGAGGACACCGCGCGCCAGGCGGGGCTCTCGACCAGGATGCTCGACATCGAGGAGATCGGCTGGCGCGACGAGCCTGGCGGCTTCGTCGATCTCGACGACGGCGACATCGCGTTCGCCTTCAAGCTCTATCCCTGGGAATGGATGTTCCACGACGCCTTCGGCGCCAAGCTGATGAGCGCGCCGACACGCTGGATCGAGCCGCCGTGGAAGGCGGTGCTCTCCAACAAGGGCATTTTGCCGCTGCTCTGGGAGATGTTTCCGAACCATCCCAATCTGCTGCCGGCCTTCTTCGAGGACGACGCGCGGGCAGCCGAGCTCGGCAGTTCCTACGTCCGCAAGCCGCTGTTGTCGCGCGAAGGCGCCAATGTCACGCTGGTGTCCGGAGGCATGCCGCTCGACGAGCAGGCAGGACCTTACGGCGCAGAAGGCTTCGTGCGGCAGGCATTGTCACCGCTGCCGAATTTCTCAGGCTTCTACGTTGTGGTGGGAAGCTGGCTGGTGAACCACGAGCCGTGCGGCCTGTCGATCCGCGAGGACGAGAGCCCGATCACGGGAAACCGCTCGCGGCTTCTGCCGCACGCGATTTTGTGAAATGCGCTCGCGACCTCATCGGAACGGGACGCGAGCGCAGAGACTTGCGTGCTTACTCAGGGTGTCTTGACGATGAATCTCCCGTCGTAGAGGCCCGCGCCCTTGAAGCCGGCTTGCGCACTTTCGAAGCCGCCCGTGCCCGTCGCGTTTGCATACGCCCCGGTGCCCGACAGGATTGTGTATTCGCCTTTCGCCCGACCATCCTTGATCGCGCCGGCGTAGCGCGCCGTGATCGAGGATCCGTCGTCGAAGGTGTAGGTGCTGTAGCCGTAGATGGGTCCTGAGCCCTTGATCAGGTCGGCGGAGTGGACGAAGTCCTTCACCGCAACGCGGCCGTCCTTGAAGAAGGCAACGCCAAACATTTTGCCAGACATGACCGTCTGACCTTCGACGTTCGCGACCTCGGTGACCTTTAAGTCCATCGGCTTGGTGACAAGCTTGAATTCGAGGACCTGCTCGCCAGCGAGAGCAGTGGCGGGCAACGAAAGCGCCGCCAACAAGAAATACGAGGCACAAGACATTCGCATGGTATGTCCTCCTCAGTACAATTCATGATGGAATGGAATCCCGCCTCGGTTCGGCGGGACCATCGCCAGCATAGCACAACCGTCAGATGCTGATCAGGGCCGCGATTGCATTGCATCGCGGCACGAGCTCTATTGCGCGGTAGTCGAGTAATCCGCAATGCTCAAACGCGTGTGAAGCGTCACGCACTCTGACGGAACGATATCCGCCAGTTGTTGCCGATCATTCGCGACGACGGCGTTCAGTGAGATTGCCTGTCGTTCGGCGAATCACCTCGCCGCGGCGACCTTCAGCGGCTGCGGCATCAATCCGCCCATCGGACGGCCGGAGCGCGCGGGGTTGAGCTGATAGAGACCGCGGCGCTCGGTGATCGGGCGGAACGCGTCGGTGATGCCGACGACGGATTCGGCGGCGCCAAGCAGCAGCGTGCCGTCGGCTTCCAGTCCCTTCGCCATGCGCTCGAAGATCACGGCCTTGGTGTCCTGGTCGAAATAGATCAGCACGTTGCGGCAGAAGATCACGTCGAACGTGCCGAGATGGGAGAAGTCCTGCAACAGATTGAGCTGGCGGAACTGCACCATCGCGCGAATGTCGGCATTGAGCTGCCAGAGCTCGCCGACTTGCGTGAAGTATTTCATCAGGTGCTGGATCGGCAGGCCGCGCTGCACCTCGAACTGGCTGTAGATGCCAGCCCTGGATTTCTCCAGCACCTCCTGCGACAGATCGGTGGCGACGATCTCGATGCGCCAGCCGGCGAAGGCCGCGCCCATCTCCTTCACGCACATCGCGATCGAATAGGGCTCCTGCCCGGTCGACGAGGCCGCCGACCAGATGCGGAGCGACCTGCGCGCCGCGCGCGCCTGGAGCAGGCCCGGCAGGATGGTTTCGCGCAGATGATCGAACGGGATCTTGTCGCGGTAGAAGAAGGTCTCGTTGGTGGTCATCGCTTCGACCACGTCGGTCGCAAGCCGGCCGTCGCCGTTCCTGATCTTCAACACGAGATCGGGAATGCCGGGCAAGCTCGCCTTGCGGGCAAGCGGCAGCAGCCGGCTCTCGACGAGATACTGCTTGTCGGCGGAGAGATCGAGGCCGGAGCGCTCTTTCAGGAACTTGCGCAGATATTCGTAGTCGACCGGCGTCACGAGCGGTCTCCCGCGAACAGGCGGTTGACCTTGGCGCCGATCTGGTTGAGCGGCAGGATCGCCGCGCAGATGCCGGCATTGGCCGCCGCGCCCGGCATGCCCCAGACCACACTGGAGGCTTCGTCCTGCGCGATCACGTTGCCGCCGGCGGCGACGATGTCCTTGCCGCCGCGCATGCCGTCCGAGCCCATGCCCGTCAGGATCACCGAGAGGATGTTACCGTGCCAGATGTCGATGGCGGAGGTGAACAACGGATCGACCGCGGGCTTGCAGAAATTGACGGCAGGACCGTCGTCGAGCGCGATCGCCGCGTCCGCGCCACTGCGCACGACACGCATGTGCTTGCCGCCGGGCGCGAGGTAGATCCG
Organism: Bradyrhizobium sp. 2TAF36; assembly: GCF_052114925.1. Lineage (NCBI taxonomy): Bacteria > Pseudomonadati > Pseudomonadota > Alphaproteobacteria > Hyphomicrobiales > Nitrobacteraceae > Bradyrhizobium > Bradyrhizobium sp. 2TAF36. Next base: position 120,849 of record NZ_JBFRFR010000009.1, read on the forward strand.
TCCCGGCTTCACCGGCTCGCCGTCGACCGCCTCGGCCGCCGGCTTGCGGCTCGCGCGCGCCAGGTGCTCGGCGAGAATGGTGGTGAAGGTCGGCGGCATGTGCTGGGTGATCAGCACGGGGAAGCGGTCGATCACCGGGCCGAGCTCGGTGACGAGCGCCATCAGCGCCTGCGGACCGCCGGTCGAGGAGCCGATCAGCAGCACCTTCGGTGCGTGGGCCGAGAACGGGCGCGTGGACAGCGCCCCCGACGACGGCGCATGCAGAGCCGGTACGGGCGCGGCGGGCCGCACGACAGCCGGTGCACGTGCAGCCGGCGCCGGGGTCGCGGGCGCCAGCGGCGGGCTCGCGACTGCGGGCCTGCGGCGCAGCCGCGCGCCGAGGTGACGGATCTTCTGGATCAAATCGTGATGAAAGATGTCCGCGGCCGACGCTTCGCGCGTCGACTCCGGCTTCGGAATGTAGTCCGCCGCACCGAGCGACAGCGCCTTGAAGCTGATCTCCGCGTTACGGCGGGTCAGCGTCGAGGCCATGATGATGACGAGATCGCGCTTCTTCGCCAGCAGTTGCGGCAGCGCCGAGATGCCGTCGAGCTCGGGCATTTCGATGTCGAGCACCGCAACGTCGGGATTGATGCGTTCGAGCTGGTTGACCGCCTCGAGCCCGGTGCGCAGCGAGGCCGCGACCTCCATGTCATGCTCGGCACCGATCCAGCGCGAGATCAGACCGCGTATGACGACCGAGTCGTCGACGACCATCACCCGCAGCGGCCCGGCGTCGCGCGACGGACCCGTGGTCGAATTACCTGCGAACGCAACACTCATTACTCACCAACTCAGACTGAAACGGTTCAGTTGAAACAATCGCCGAAGGATCCGTTCCGCCTCCGGATGTTCGCTCAGATAAGTCCGACTTCCTGAAATTTCGCCGTCACGATGTCCTTGTCGAAGGGCTTCATGATGTATTCGTTGGCGCCGGCGTGCAGCGCACGGGCGATGTGCGCGACGTCGTTCTCGGTGGTGCAGAACACCACCTTGGGCTGGTCACCGCCGGGCATCCGCCGGAGATGGCCAAGGAATTCGTAGCCGTCCATGACCGGCATGTTCCAGTCGAGCAGCACGGCATCGGGCAAGCCGCGCTTGCAGGCCTCCAGTGCCTTCTCACCGTCCTCGGCTTCGAGAATCTGGAAGTCGAGGCCCTCCAGGATCCGGCGCGCAACCTTGCGGATGACGCTGGAATCATCAACGACGAGACAAGTGCGCATGTGAACCTCTGCTTCCTACCCCCTTGTGGGGGTACTTCCATTGCGAGTCCGTCGGCGGCGATGCCGCCGTATCAGGCCGCCATCATCTCGGGCGCGAGCTCGAGGACGCGATCGACGTCGAGGACGACCATGAGCTGGCCGTCGAGGCGGTGGACGCCGCCGGCGAGCTTGGCCATGCGGGGATCGAGGTTGACGGGGTTCTCTTCCATGCCGGCCTCGGCAAGCCGCAGCACCTCGCCGATCTGGTCGATCAGGAGGCCGTAGGATTCACCGCGCAGGTCGACGCCGACCGCCATCGGGGCCTTGCCGTCCTCGGGCTTGGGCAGGCCGAGCCGGGCGCGCATGTCGACCACGGTGACGATGCGGCCGCGCAGGTTCAGCACCCCCGCGATCTCGCGCGAGGACAAGGGAACGCGGGTGACGCGCTCGGGCATGAACACGTCCTGGACCCGGGAGATCGGCAGGCCGAACAGCTGGCCGCCGATCATCGCGGTGACGTATTCGACCATGGCGCCTTCGCCGATCTGCGTCTTCTTGTTGCTCATAGCGGTATCTCCTGATCCCCAGTGCCGTTACGCCGCTGCCCGGCTCAGCTCGGAGGCGCCGGCGGCGCCCGCGGTCTGTTCCTTCAGCGCCGCGATCAGACCGGGACGGTCGAACTTGGCGACATAGTCGTGGAAGCCGGCCTGACGGCCGCGCTCGATCGCCGCCGGCGACACCAGCGCGGACAGGCCGATGATCGGCATCGCGCCCAGATTGGTGTCGGAGCGGATCACTTCGGCGAACTCGAACCCGTTCATGTCGGGCATCTCGATGTCGGTCAGGACCACGTCGAAGCTCTGCGCACGCAGCGCAGCCAGGCCCTCCTGCGCGGTCGGCGCGGTGCGGACGCGGTAGCCGGCCGCCTTCAGCACGGGTGCCAGCATRTTGCGGAAGAACGCCGAGTCGTCGACCAGCAACACCGACTGCGAGTGCTGCGACGGCTTCATCTCCTTGCGGGTGAACCAGTCGGCGAACGCCATCGGCAGGAAGTGGCCGACGTCGATCACTTCGGTGGCCTGGCCCTTGATCACGGCCGAGCCGAGGATGCCGGAGGCGGAGCCGCCGACCTCGATGTTGAGCCGTTCCTCGACGATGTCGATGATCTCGTCGACGACGAGGCCCATGGAGCGGCCGTCGTCCGCAAACACCAGGATCGGCTGGGCGCCCTGGCTGGCGATGGTGACGCTCTCCATGGCGACGAGCGGCATCAGCTGCTCGCGGTACTGCACCATGTAGCGGCCGTTGCTGAACTCGATCTTGTCGGCCGGCAGCTCCTCCAGGCGGGTGACGAGCCCGAGCGGGACCGCCTTGGGCTGGCTGGAGCCAGCGCGGAAGACGAGCAGCGAGGTGGTCTGCTCGCCCGATCCGATGTGATGCGCGCCGTTCTCGTCGCCCATGTCATGGGCCGAGGAGCCGGCAGCACCCAGCGCCTTGGCAATGCCGTTGGGATCGATGATCATGATGACAGCGCCATCGCCCAGAATGGTGTTGCCGGAGAACATGTCGATGTGACGCAACTTCGTCGACATCGGCTTCACGACGATCTCTTCGGTGTGGAACACGCCGTCGACGACGATGCCAAAGGTCTGGCTGCCGACTTGCGTGACCACGATAAAGCCGTTCTCGGGATCGCTGGCGGCGCCGTCGTCGATCTTCAAGAGCTTCTTGAGGTGGATCAGCGGCAAGAGCTTGTTGCGCAACCTGAGGACAGCGGTGTCCTTGATGCGCTCGATGCGGTGCTCGCTGTTGGCCCGCGCACGGACGAGCTCGACCACCGAGAGCTGCGGGATCGCGAAGCGGTCGCCGGCGGCTTCGACGATCAGCGCCGAGACGATGGCCAAGGTCAGCGGGATCTTGATGGTGACGGAGGAACCCTCGCCGGCCACCGACTTGATGTCGATGGTGCCGCCGATCTGGTCGATATTGGTGCGCACCACGTCCATGCCGACGCCGCGGCCGGAGACCGAGGTGATGGCGGCCGCGGTGGAGAAGCCGGGCGCGAAGATGAACTTGTGGATCTGGGCTTCGCTCATCTTCTCGAGCTCGGCCTCGGTGACGAGACCGGAGGAGATCGCCTTGGCCTTGATCCTCTCGGTGTTGAGGCCTCTTCCGTTGTCGGCGATGCAGATGATGATGTGGCCGCCCTCGTGATAGGCGGACAGGCGGATGGTGCCCTGCTCGCCCTTACCGGACGCGAGCCGCTCGGCGGGGGTCTCCAGGCCGTGGTCGGCGGAGTTGCGCACCATGTGGGTGAGCGGGTCCTTGATCAAATCGAGCACCTGGCGGTCGAGCTCGGTGTCGGCGCCGTGCATCTCCAGCTCGATCTGCTTGCCGAGTTCGCTCGACAGGTCCCGGACGATGCGGGGCAGCTTCTGCCAGGCATTGCCGATCGGCTGCATGCGCGTCTTCATGACGCCTTCCTGCAGCTCGGCGGTGACGTTGGACAGGCGCTGCAACGGCACCTTGAACTCGGTGTCCTCGTTGCGGCGGGAGATCTCCAGCAGCTGGTTGCGGGTCAGGACCAGCTCGGAGACCATGGTCATCAGATGCTCCAGCGTATCCACGTTGACGCGGATCGACTGGTTGGCGATGCGGTCGCCCTCGGCGGCGCCCTCGTCGGCCATCGACTTCTTCGGCGCGACCTTTTCCTTGGCCGGCTTCGCAGCTTCCTTGGCGGCGGGCGCGGGAGCTTCAGCAGCCGGCGCGGGCTCGGCCTTGACGACGGGGGCCGGCGCTTCGATCGCGGTCTCGCGGAAGGCGCGCTCGAGCTCGTCGAGCGAGACTTCGCCCGGACGCACTTGTCGATGAGATCGCGGTCGGTGCCCTCGGGCTCGGCTTCGGTCGCCTCGAGGCCGGCAAGGATCTCCTTGATGCGGTCGATCGAGGACAGGATCACCGTGACGGCCTGTCCCGTCACCGGCATGCCGTCGCGGAATTTGCCCATCAGCGTCTCGCCGGCATGTGCCAGCGCTTCAAGCCGCGGCAGTCCGAGGAAACCGCACGTGCCCTTGATGGTGTGGACCAGGCGGAAGATGTTATCCAGGATCTTGGCGTTGTTCGGCTCCTGCTCGAACTTCACCAACTGATTGTCGACGGTGTCCAGGCTCTCGCTGGTCTCCGTCAAAAACTCCCGCAACAGATCATCCATGAAAACAGGCCTTCATACAGGGAGGGCGCGCACGACTTGTGATGCGCCATTTCGGAATGGGGCCAGCTTCACCGCAAAGCGTTTAATAATGGTTGAGTATGTGCAAAAGAACGGAACCAACAAAGAGATAAGGCGCTCCGGACAAGCCGAAGCGCCTCGTAAAGATTCGATTAACGTTTGAGGGCCGCGGCGCGCCTACGACGCGGTGATGGTGATGGCTTCGCCCTCGTGCGCGAGCCGCACGGTGAGCCCGCAAGCCTCTGCCAACAGCCGCGTATAATAAGGCTGGATCGCGTGCGCATCCGCGGCCGGGCCGCGCTCCCCGCTCAGGAGTTCGGAGATGTTCTGCGGCAGGCGCGCATTATGACCGGTCGCGGTGACCCGGAAGCTCATGGTCTCGCCGTCACCGATCGGATCGATCGTCAGCATGCCGCCGCGCGGGATCGTGTGCTGGGAAACAACCAGCATATTGAGCAGCAGCTTGACGCGATTCTTCGGCAGCAAGAGCCGCGGCAGATTCCACGTGATCGAGCACTTGCCGTCCTCGATATGGCCGCGCGCCATGGTCTGGGCGTCGCCGAGGTCGATCTGCGCGCCGGACGAGCCGGCCGCGCCGAAGGCCAGGCGACAGAACTGGAGGCGGGCGGAGGCGGTTTTCGCGCTCTTGCGGATCAAATCGAGCGCGAACTCGCGATCCTCGGGCTTGGGATCGTCGTCGAGCACTTCGAGCCCATTGACGATGGCGCCGACAGGGCTGATGAGATCGTGGCAGACCCGCGAGCACAGGAGCGCGGCGAGTTCGAGCGCATCTGGAGCGGTAGCGGTACCGGGTGACGAAGCGTCAGACATAAAGGGTTCCTGGAATTGCACGGCGCGGACGCGGCGAATCACGCATGCTTGACGAATGCCGCAGGTTCTAACATTCGCAAGCCCGTGGCAGCTAGCTTGCGATCGGCTCGAAGCGGCCCTAAAGCCGCAGCGAATCAGTCGAGTAGGATGGAATTGCCGATGAATGAGGCATGCAGGTGAAGCGGATCATCGACGGCCCGGCCGCCTCCCACCTGATGGAGCCGCTCACTGCGCTGGTGGTGAAGGCGGGCGAAGCGATTCTCGCGGTCAACCGCGCAGCGATGCGGGTCGACGGCAAGCAGGACGGCTCGCCGGTCACCGAGGCCGATCTCGCCGCCGACCGCATCATCGCCGACGGCCTGGCGCAGCTTGCGGGCGACGTGCCGACGCTGTCGGAAGAGCGGACCCAGCTCGCCTCGCCGCCATTCCGCGACAGCTTCTTCCTGATCGACCCGCTCGACGGCACCAAGGAGTTCGTCGCCGGCCGCGACGAGTTCACCGTCAACCTCGCCCTTGTGACCGAAGGCGTGCCGTTGCTGGGCATCGTAGCCGCGCCCGCGCTCGGTCTGCTCTGGCGCGGCATCGTCGGCCGCGGCGCCGAGCGCGTCAGTTTTGACGGCACGAGCATCGGTGCTGACGAACCGGTCCGCACCCGCACGCTGCCGACGCAGGGCGAGCCCTGGATCGCGGCGGTGAGCCGTTCCCATGGCGACCTCAGAAGCGAGGCGTTCATCGACGGCCGGCCCAATGCGGTCAGGAAGACGGTCGGCTCGGCGGTGAAATTCGGCCGGATCGCGGAGGGCAGCGCCGACATCTATCCCCGCTTCGGACCCACTTGCGAATGGGATGTCGGGGCGGGCTGCGCGGTCGTAACGGCGGCCGGCGGCAAGGTCACCGACGGCAAGGGTGGCGAGCTCCGATTCGGCCAGCGCGGCGACACCGGCTTCATTATCCCGGAATTCATCGCCTGGGGCGATCCGCAGGCGGCGGACCGCTACTGACTGAGCTGTTCCTGGAGCGCCGGCCAGCGCTTGCGCACCTCATAGAGGAAGCGCTCCGGGTCGGCGGCGAAGGCATCGCGGTTGGCCTCCCGGCTGAACAGATAGAGCCGCTGCGCCGAAATCACGTAGAAGCGGGGATTGGCGGCGACGGCGACGCCGCGGGCGATGTCGGCCGGATCGTAGCCGCCGAACTGCGGTCCATAGATCTCGGGATGGGCCAGGAAGGACGCCCGGTTGCCCTCGTTGCGGAAACGCCAGACCGCGCCCCAGAGGTTCGCCTCGAACTCGGCCGTCCCCTGCACGGCCGCGCCATCGACGAAATAGGATACTGGGTCGAACCCCTCGATCGCCACGCCGCTGAAGCGGTTGACGACGATCCGCTCGGTGGTGGCGGCCTCGGCCGGCAAACCTGCGCAAGCGATCCAAATGCCGGCCAGCAGGCAGACCAGAAAGCGGATCAAGGCGATTCCGGGGCGCAAAGGGCTATCTTCCTGCCGTTGTGCCGTCATAGTTGCTGCGGATAACATCCGAGTCGAGGGGACATCCGGCGCAACCTAGAGCCGTGCCTGTTGGCGTCAGGTTAAGGAAGCGGCGGGATTCGATACCAGGGGTTCTTTTATGACTTTCGCATCACGCCTTGCTGCGGTCGCGCTTGCCGCGCTGGTCGGCTGGATCGTCCCGGCCTCCGCCCAGCAGCCGCCGCCGCCCAATTTGCCGCCGCCGCAGCGGAGCCCGTCACCCAGCACCTATGGGCCGGACGAGCTCGTGACCGCCGGCCACCGCTTCTTCGGCAACGTCTCGCGCGGGCTCGCCTCGATCATCGAGAAGGCCGTCAGCCAGTGGGGCCTGCCCAACGGCTATATCCTGGGTGAGGAAGGGTCCGGCGCCTTCGTTGCCGGCCTGCGCTACGGCGAAGGCACGCTCTACACCAAGAACGCCGGCGACCTGCGCGTCTATTGGCAGGGCCCCTCGCTCGGCTTCGACTGGGGCGGCGACGGCGCGCGCACCATGACGCTGGTCTATAACCTGCCCGCCACCAACGCGATCTACCAGCGCTTCGCCGGCATCGACGGCTCGGCCTATATCATCGGCGGCTTCGGCATGACGGCGCTCACCGCCAACAACATCGTGCTGGTGCCGATCCGCTCGGGCCTTGGGCTGCGGCTGGGCGCCAATATCGGCTATTTGAAATTCACCCCGCGCGCGACCTGGAACCCGTTCTAAAGCGCGATCGCGCTTTAGATTGTTGTTCGAGCATGATCTTTCCGGAAAACCGTTGCGCACTTTGCGCTGACGCGGCCCTTCGGGTCCGGATCATGCTCTAGGGCTCCCTCCTCCGGTCCGATTCCGGATTCACGTTAACAACAGGGCGGGGCTGGCTTTTTGCCGGCCCGCCATGCATTGTCTTTGGTAAATTTTTCCTTGCTTTCGGAGTTCTGGCCCCATGGTCGAACCGATCATGTACCTGGCGATCGGCTTCCTGCTCTCGATGCTGTGCGGGCTTGCCATCGTGCCGCTGGTGCATAACCGCGCGGTCCGCCTGACCACGCGCCGGCTCGAGGCCGCGACGCCTCTGTCGATGGCCGAGATCCAGGCCGACAAGGACCAGCTCCGGGCCGAATTCGCCATGTCGGCGCGGCGGCTCGAGATGAGCGTCGACCAGCTCAAGAACAAGACCACGAGCCAGCTCGCCGAGCTCGGCAAGAAGAGCGACGCTATCAACCGCATGAAGATCGAGCTCGGCGAGAAGAACGCCACGATCTTCGCGCTGGAGGCGCGCGAGAAGGCGGTGAAGGAACAGCTCCGCGCCACCGAAGAGGAATTCAGCGCCAAGACCGAGGCCCTGCGCGCCGCCGAGAATGCGCTGACCGACAAGCAGGGCGAGCTCGCAAAAATTAATTCCGAGCTGTCCGACCGCTCGATGATGGCGGAGAGCCGGCAGGTCGAGCTGGTCGCGGTGCGCGCGCAGATAGAGAACTTGAAGAATCGCGTCGGCGACGCCGAGAAGGAATTTGCCGCCACGCAGGCGCGGCTGACGCAGGAGCGGACCGAATCCGAGACCGCCTCCCGCGAGCTCGGCGATGCGCGCGGCCGTGTCGAGAATCTGAGCCAGCGCGTCACCGAGCTCGATCGCCAGCTGATCGTGCAGGTGAAAGAGGCCGAGATGCTGTCGGGCCGCGTCGCCGATCTCGAAGGCCGCCTCGCCACGCAGGGCAAGCTGCTCGCCGAGCGCGACTACGAGAACAACCAGCTCCGCCAGGCCAACGAGGGCAATGATCGCATCATCAAGGAGCTGCGCGTCGAGATCGCCGGCTTGAGCGGCGGCAAGTCGTCGGCGGCGTTCGAATCGCTCCGCGCGGAAAAGACCGCGCTGGAGGAGCAGCTGCGCACCGCGCGCGACGAGCGCGCCAAGCTCCAGCGCGACATCAATGCGATCCAGCAGCAGGCGGAGAGTTCCTGGGCGACCGAGCGCATGGAGAATGCGCTGCTGCGCGAGCGCATCAACGACATCGCAGCTGAAGTTGCAAAACTCGCGATGCAGCTCGAAGGCCCGAACTCGCCGATCGAGGCGCTGCTGGCGGCCGAGGCCGGCCAGCCCCCGAAACCGGCGCCGCGCCCGGCCAATGACGCCGCTGGCAATGGCGCGGCCGCAATCACCCTGCCCGAGGGCGGCGGAACGCTCGCCGAGCGCATCCGCGCGCTGCAGGCCCACGCCTCCCGCGCCCGCCAGCAGGGCGCATAAGCGGCCCAAACCACGGTTTCGCCTGCGATTGCGTGATTGACGGAAGGTTTTCCGGCTTCGAGGCGCCTGGAAACTTGACACCTTTGGCCCGCACTTCTAAATCGCGGGCTCCGATGTGCCGGCCGGCCGAAAGTCCGGCCGTCGGCATGATGGTCCCGGGCGCATAGCTCAGCGGGAGAGCGTTCCCTTCACACGGGAGAGGTCCAAGGTTCGATCCCTTGTGCGCCCACCATCCATCTTCCTGAACCCTCTGCCGGTTGCGAACGATCACCCAGGCCTGACGGCTGTCGGGGCCGTCTGATCAAAAATGTCGAAAACAACCCCATGCACAGTAGCCGGCATCAGTCGGATCAATGGGTTGCGCATTTTCCGAATTTCGATTGACGCGTCGGGCAAAACACCGGCATGATGGCATCATCCAAGGAGAGGCCCGCACCACCGAGCGACTAGCCCGCCTTGACACGCGAGAGGTCCATGGTTCGATCCCATGTGCGCCCACCATTGATCCTAGATTTCAAGAGTCGCTGAAAGCTCCCTTGCGAGGTGTGCGAACGTCCGCTTTGCCAAAAGCGGTCATTCACCCGAGGTCGGCTTTTGACCGATTCCGTTGAAGAAGTCGGTCTTCGAGCAAGACGGCCGCAATTCGCAGCGCGAACCGACCGCCTCTTAGGTCGGTTTTGGCTGCGGCGCTGGGATCAGCTTGGCTAGTTTCCGGAGGTTCTGGGCGGCTGC